>JBAQLI010000173.1:0-7843 GCA_049301735.1 Candidatus Methanoperedens sp. | reverse complement strand
GCATAGAGGATGTGCTTCTGAAGAGCCGGATGAGGGAAATCTTCATGTCCGGTTCTGTGAGGGGGCTTATAGTAACCTTGGGGCTATTACCTCAACAAAAGGTGCGCTATGGGCTCTACTCGACATTCACGCAGATCCGTGAAAATCCGAGTCATCCGCGTTCTATTAAAACAAAAACTGAAAAATCTGAAAAAAATATTGCCTACAGCTTCATATATTCCCTTAAAACAGTCGTCGCATAACTTCCCTTCTGAAGTGAGAAACTAAGCGTGACTTTTGTCTTCCCTTCATTTTTCTCATCCTCACCAACACTGAATTCAGGTTTAAAAGGCACTATTATCTCCCTTCGCAGTCCCTTCGATGCCAATTCAGGCATGGCCGGAACTTTGAAACCTTCCGTATCAATATTCAATTCCTTCACTACCTCTCGTTCAATTTCCCCTGCCTGTCCTTCTGCGAACTGTGTTTCATACCCCACAAGAGGCGCCGTGACAAAAGCCCTGCCCCTGTTTATGAGGTTATTTATCCCGTCAAGATTATCCGCAGTTACTTTCTGGAGCCTTGAAGTATCGGGTAATCCCATCTCGTTCTTGAAGCATACGATATCCCCGTCATAAGCCTCGTTGATCGACATACCGGATCCGATGCGGCGGCTCAATATAAGGTTGAAAATATATGACTGGTAGGCATGCAGGAACATTGACATTAATTTTGATGATAAAGCCCGAAAAGCCCCGGCATGATCATCAGGATAAGCTATCAGGTGGCTCATCATAGCCCTTTCGAACTGCAAATGAAGAGGATATATTTTCACTCCTTCCTTGAAATCTCCTGTTTCATACACGAACTGGCGCGCCTTTCTAATTGCCTCATTCTCTTCAGGATATGCTTTTGAGATATAGGTCAGGGACGCTTCTTTGATATCTCCCCTGAGGATCGCTTCACCCACGACATGTGTCACAGGCCTGTTCTCCCCGAATCTTTGCACCCCGAAAAAATTGGGGACTCCCTTTTCAAGTTCATGGGTTATAAACGTTATGCGCTCCAGGGTCTCTTTCTCTGAAAGATCTATATTTCGTATAGTGATCTTGAAACGATTGCCCCAGAGGTCTCCAAGGCTCACTTTTTTATTTGAGCGCCCGATAGGTTTGAATTCAATATCCTTCAAATGCACACGTGCAAGGTCATCTTCTGTGATATCCCACACACTTATTTTCTGCTTCGTGATCGCGCGCTTGTCCTTTGTGCCTGCCCATCCGAATCGTGTCTGGCTTATTCTCAATATGCGCGCAAGATCGCGCACAAGATGATGGATATCCCAGTTCGTCTTTGTAAGTTCAGCGATAAGGTATTGTCCATTCGTTGTCTCAATCCTGTTCGTCAGTTCCTCGACGCAGAAATCTTCTATTTCCTGCCTTATGACGCCACCGATGCCCGGAGTTTCGGAATAATAAAGTCCGATGCCTATAGTGATATCTGTAGTAATGGTCAGTTCCTCTTAATTGATTTTTCAGGTTAGTATAGCGGTATTTGGGTTTAAACTATATTGAACAATATCTAAACCCTGAATTACTACTTTAACTCCACAAAGAAATAAACATTGCCTTCGTTCCTGATCGTTGAAGGTATGCCAGTTTCATAATTATGAGAAGTATTCCTGTAATGAAGGTGGAATTCTCTACTGAAGTATAATTGATGGTATTAGTACTATTGACGATCGCAACCTGGTCTATTGTCCTCCCATAAACCGTGAAACTCGTGACGTTCCTGGGGGCAGTACCATTCAGGCCGAAAAGTTGTGTGATATTATTGTTAATGAAACCTGTTGCATTGTTGCTTCCAGGTGTCATGTTGAGAAGCTCATCTGCTCTTTGGAAATTGCCCTGTGCTATTTCTCCGTTCTTTTTCCTTCCCAGGGCCTGAAGATTGTTAGGGCGGCGAAAAAGATAAATCTGAAAATACTGCAATTTATCTCCAAAGATTTCCTTTAAAATATTGGGATAACTTGTCCCAAAATTTACTCTGACTTGTCGATAAATTCTTTTTAATTGATTGAAAAAATCAATTTTGATTTTTTCCCATAAACTTCTGTCTTCCTCTATTGTTTTTTTAAGCATGGGCATTCATATTTTCCAATTTTGAAAGATCCCAAAATTTTCTTCGTATATTATTAGAGCCATTGTGGTTTGTTTGAGTCCACAAATAGGGCATGGTGGAGCTATTTTCTTACGTAATACTCCATTTGAAGTAACTTCGAAATCATTGCTAACGATTAAGATAAAAGTAAAATAATGCAAAAGAAATCGAAAGATGATAAAGAAAACATTCCAGAACATAGTGAGATAGGTATATCAACACAATGATAATTATTAGATGGGTATGAGAAAAGTATTAGAACCGCTCGATTTTAGTGGTATTAGACTACCTAACCGTATAGTTTTTCCTGCGTTCCAGACAAATTACGCAACAAAGGACGGATATGTAACTGATAGATTGATCCAGATGTACGAAAAACTTGCGCAAGGTGGGAATGGTCTGATAATAGTTGGAGGCATCCCTGTTTCAGATGAAGGGACGCCTAATACTAATCCTTTGAGAATAAACAGCGATAAACACATTGCTGGGCTGAAAGATTTGTTTTCGATAATAAAGAAAAGGGGAGCTGTTCCGGCAGTCCAATTGATGCATGCAGGAAGACAGACCCTTTCAGTCATGACAGGCCATCCCTTAGTTGCTGCCTCGGCAATACCATGCCCGGTTATGAAAGAGATGCCTGTAGAACTTGATAACAATGGAATAAACAGGATACAGGAGGATTTTGCCTCTGCAGCAGGAAAAGCTAAAAAAGCGGGAGTAGAATTGATAGAGCTCCACGGCGCTTTTGGTTATCTAATTGGCGGGTTCCTTTCGCCATTTTCTAATAAACGAGGCGATACATACGGAAAAGATAAAGCGCTTTTCTTTACTGAGATTATAGAGAAGGTCAGGCAAAAAGCGGGAAGTATCCCGATATGTTGCCGCATAAGCGCAGATGAATTCGTTGAGGGGGGACTCAGGCTCGATGACACACGAAAGATTGCGAAAAGGCTTGTTGATGCAGGAGCTGATGCAATAAGCGTTGCTGCAGGCACATATGCAAGTATCGAACATATGGCCCCTAAGATATCCATGGGTGTTGGAGTGCATGTGCATCTGGCAAAAGAGATACGAGATTCAGTGGATGTGGCTGTCATATGCTCAGATAATATTCGAAGCCTTGAATTTGCGGATAAGATAATTTCAGAAAAGAAAGCCGATCTTGTGGCGATTTGCAGACCACAGGTATCTGATCCCTTCTATATAAAGAAATCCATTAGGGGAGAAACTGTAGTTGAATGTACTGACTGTGGCAACTGCTTATACTTCTTAAGGAGAGAAAATTCTGTATCCTGCCCGCAAAATCCTGTGCTTTAGAACACGCGAAAAATGAAGGTCGTTCGGAGGTTTTTTAAAGGCGTTTGATGCTTGTTTTCATTGCGATAACTGCAGATCAGCGGGATTGCGATCGTGGGCTGAATGTTAGATTGGCTCATTCTTACACGCCAGCCTAAATCTCCTCATGTCAGAATGCTTGTTCGGGTTTTGGTGAGGTTAATTTTAATTTGAAGAGGATACGATCGTGTCACAGATAGAGCTTTGATGATTCACTATTCCATTCTGGATTGAATTCAAAATATTAATTTCCATGTTTACAAATTCATTGATTTTCCTGGAAATGGTAATTTTTCCTTCCCCGGTGGCAGAATATTTTTTTGTTCTCATGTTTCCCTTTTCGAATTCTGCATATAATATCCCGTCCGTCTTAAGTTTATATAAAGTTGAATATACAGTCCCCTGGCTCATTAAAACATTATATTTCGTGAAAATCTCCTTAATTATCTCAAGGCCGCACTTGGGTTTTTCGGACAGGGATTTTAGCAATATTATCTCAAGATGGCTTTTGACTAAATCCTCTGTGCAGGAAATGTTTTTTTTAAAAAAGTCCGCATCAAAATGATTTTGGGCATTGCCGACTTTATCTATTGAAAATATCGGCCCTGATTTGTCAAAGGTTATTAAATTATCATAGTAATGCTTTACTCTCAGCAGGGATTTCAGCCTTTCACATAATATATCTATGTCAAAAGGTTTTGAAAGAAAATCATCTGCTCCCGCCTGAATAGCCTTAATCCTGTCAAACTTGTCCTTAAGGTTGCTGATCAATATTATTGGAATTGAAATTGTATTTTTATTTCCTTTGAGCTTCTTGCATACTTCGTAGCCATTCATTCCCTGCATTATTATGTCAAGAAGTATTATATCAGGAAGTGATTTTTCGACCTGTTTCAGTGCCTCATTTCCATTAAAAGCCTTGATTACTTCATAATCTTCCGACAAAATCCCAACCAGCAGTTCAACATTTACTGGTTCATCATCCACTACAAGAATCCTAGGTTTATCCATGATATAACGTTGCCTCATTTTTTGAAAACTTACCTAATGGCACATATTATAAAGGTATTATTCTAACCTATAAACTGATTTGTGAAGAATGTGTGAATATTATCCGCTGAATCCAGAAGCTATTTTTGCATCTGGAAAGGAATCTTTTTCATTTGATGGTTTTTAACAGATTACAGGTCAATAAAATATCACGGTTTTGAAGATGGGGGAACAGTAACAATATCAGCCAGGAAATCCGGTGACATGGTTCAATTTTCGGTATCTGATACAGGGATAGGCATCAAGGAAGAGAATGTTGGTAAATTGTTCAGGAAATTTGAGCAGCTTGATTCAGGATACACAAGAAAGAGCAAAGGAATAGGACTTGGGCTTGCAATATCAAAGCTCTGCCTACGGATAGCATGTAAATGAAATTGCAGGGAATCACAAAAACTGTTTATCATTACCGAAATGCAATGGAAGATAAGATTGGTTCTGATATTGAGTTTTCATGGAAAAAGAAAACCGGAGAATGAGGAGCAGTTCCGTTCCGTAATATAAGCGCCAATTACGCGATTATTTTGGCAGATGGCAATTGGAACGTTATTTATGTAATGAAATCATATAAATTACACTGAAAAATATCGGGAAAGGCAATATCAAATGAGAAGATAAAATGAAGGAGACAGATTCATTAGAAAGAATTATTACCTTTTAATTGTCGGTTTTTCCCTTGGTGCGCTCTACTGGATTGTGGACTCATTGTTGGATAGTTTGTTGTTTGGAAATACCTTTAGAGAGGACTTATTCCACCCAAGTCTGGAGATGGTATTTGGCCGGTCGTTTATCGTGTTTCTTTTCATTGGGTTTAGTGTCTATGTTATATCCATATTCACCAAGCACAAGCTTGTAGAGGACAGGATAAGGCTTCAAAGCCAGGTGATCGAAATCATGGCAGAGGGAATTATTCTCATTCGAGCAAGTGACAATATTATTGTATATACTAATCCCGGATTTGAGCAGATGTTCGGGTACAAACCCGGGGAACTGGTTGGCAACTATGTATGGGTTATCAATGCTCCCACAGAGAAAAATCCGCAGGAGATGGCGGCAGAAATCTCAAAAGTCCTGACTGAAAAAGGTGAATGGAGAGGAGAAATATATAATGTCAGGAAAGATTGCACAAAATTCTGGTGCAATGTAAACGTTAAGGCTTTTCAACATGCTGAGCATGGAAAGGTATGGATTTCAGTCCATACGGACATCAACGAGCGCAAAAAGGCGGAGAAGGCACTCGAAGAATCTGAGGAAAAATATCATGCTTTAATGAACCAGGCTGGCGATGCGATATTACTGGTTGATATGAACGAAAATCTGTTGGAAGTGAATAAGAAAGCAGAAGAACTTCTGGGCTATACGAAAGAAGAACTTTCGAATATGAACATCGCTCAAATTCATCCAAAAGAAAAGCTTGAAAGAAATATTGCTACTTTTAAAGAATCGGTACAGAAAGGGTCGGCATTTTTAAACGATGGAACGATACTGAGAAAAGATGGCAAAATAGTTCATGTAGATATAACCGGGAGTTCTGTTGAATATGCGGGCAAGAAGGTAATACTGAGAATTTTCAGGGACATTACTGAAAGGAACCGGGCGGAGTTAGAATACAAAACTGTACTCAATACTGCGATGGATGGTTTTTATATTACTGATTCACATGGGCGCATCCTGGATGTCAATGATTCATATTGCCATCTAATAGGTTATAGCCGCGACGAATTGCTTAATATGAACATAAAGGATATCCAAACAGAAACAAAGGATATGATAGATCAACGCATTCGGCGAATAAAAGATGTTGGCTGGGGTCGCTTCGAAACCCTCCACAAATGCAAAGACGGCAGAATTCTTGAAATAGAGACAAGTGTTAATTATTTTAAAGTTGGAAATGGAAAGTTCTTCGTATTTACACGTGACTCAACAGAACGCAAACAATCTCAATCTGAGTTGAAAGAATCAGAACAAAAATACCGCAGCCTGATCGAGAACATCCAGGACGGCGTGTTTATGATCCAGAATGGAAAAATCCAGTTTGCGAACGAGGCATTTGCCAGAATCTCTGGGTACACGATGGAAGAAGTTATTAGAATGGATTTCCAGAAATTCGTTGCGCCTGAGGATCTGGAAATGGTTGCAAATAACTATCATCGAAGGCAGGCTGGAGAGAATGTCCTCAGAGAGTACGAATTCCGCATTCTGAGAAAAGATGGTAAGAAGGCAATCGTCATTATGAATGTCGGGCTTATCACATATCAAGGCAAGGTGGCAAGTATGGGGACTGTGAAGGACATCACTGAGCGCAAGCGTGCTGAGGAGAAATTGCTTGAAAGCGAGGAACGCTACCGGCTCCTTGTGGATTTTGCCACTTTTGGGATAGCTATCCATAGGGATCATAAATTCGTTTACGCAAATCCGGCAGCTATGAAAATGCTGGGCGCTACAAAACCTGAAGACCTGATAGGAAAACCGATACTTGAAATCGTGCACCCGGAATATCATGATATCGTTCGGGAACGGATAGCTAAACAAGAAATAGGAGAACTAGCGCCTTTGATAGAAGAAAAGTTCGTAAAGCTCGACGGCACAATTATAGATGTGGAACTAATATCAATTCCTTTTATATATAAAGGCAAACAGGCCATGTACGGAGTTTTCCAGGACATTTCGGATCGAAAAAAGAATCTAGAGGAGATCAAAAAATCCATCACGGAAAAAGAAATACTTTTGCGGGAGATCCACCATCGTGTAAAGAATAATATGCAGATCATATCAAGTTTGTTAAAACTCCAGGCTGGTTGTATAGAAGATAAAAAATATCTTGAAATGTTCAAAGAAAGCCAGAACAGGATAATGGCCATGTCTCTTGTCCACGAAAAACTTTATAAATCAAAAGACTTTACAAAAATTAATTTCAAGGATTATATCCATAATCTGGCAAATGGAATATTCCAGTCTTACAGTGGCAGGTCGAACAACATTTTGTTGAATTTGAATATAGAGAATTTAGAGCTTGGAATTGATTCAGCCGTCCCTTGTGGGTTGATAATCAATGAACTGGTCACTAATTCTATAAAATATGCATTTCCAGGTGAAAAAAAGGGTGAAATAAAAATCGTTCTTAACAAAACAGATGAAAACGAGTATGAATTGAAATACAGTGATAACGGTATCGGTATCCCCGAAGATATCGATATTATGAAAACCGAAACATTAGGATTACATTTGGTTTCAATGCTTGCAGAAGACCAGTTATCAGGAAAAATAAATCTTGACCGAAGTAAAGGAACTGAATTTAGTATCAGATTTGGTGAGCAAAAATAAT
>JBAQLI010000172.1:0-4526 GCA_049301735.1 Candidatus Methanoperedens sp. | reverse complement strand
TATACACTACATAATATATGACCTTTTCTTTTGGATTTTGAGGATTTTTTAAGGATGCAGCGAAAGGTATATAATAAAAATTTAAAATATATATTTAATAAGTTCCAAGTCTATCTTGACGCTATGGATAATCTTATAGCTCATCAGGGCAGGAATATATGAAAGGGAGGTTTTATGTCAGCTCGTAGTAAAAGAAAGACATATTTTGAAAAATGTCCGGTATGCGGTGGTGAGGATCACCCGCTGGTTGATGAGACTATATATTTTGATGAACTTGCGCCCAATGCCCCTGTTCTTGCCGAGGTCACTCCGGGTCACTGGGTAAAAGTAATTGAACGCAGGCCAGCAAAAACATAAACATTAATTAGATAGTATGATAACTTGGGGATATGGTAAGAGTAATCGGCATAGACCCGGGAACAAAAAGTTTTGATTTTTGCGGTCTTGATGATGAAAAAATAATTCTGGATATTTCAATATCCACAAAGGACATAATCAAAGAGCCTGAGCTGATTTCAAATATTTTAAAGGAAACAAAGGCAAATCTTGTTGTGGGACCTTCGGGCTTTGGCATTCCGATCACTAATATCAAAGATATAGGACAGAGGGAATTATTTCTTATGTCGCTTATTAAGAAAGAGGACAGGAAAAGTCTCCTTGGACTTCGTACATCCATAATGCGGATGCAGCACAACAAACTCCCGGTCTGTTTTATTCCGGGGGTAATACATCTTCCTACTATCCCATCCTACAGGAAGTTGAATAAGATCGATATGGGTACAGCGGATAAACTATGCTGTACTGCTCTTGGGATACGTGACCAGGCATTAAAGTATAATATCAGGTACAATGAAACCTCATTCATATTGCTTGAAATGGGATTCGGATATACTGCTGCTGTTGCAGTAAATAATGGAAATATCGTGGATGGTATCGGTGGAAGTACAGGCAGTATCGGTTATCTCTCACTCGGTGGAATGGATTCGGAGCTTGCTTATCTGTTGGGCGGTTTCAATAAGGAACTTGTTTTTAAGGGAGGAGTTGAGAAATTTGCAAGAACGCCGGAAGAACTGATGGATAATGATGATGCTTTGAATGCATATCTTGAAGGCGCAATTAAAGATATCCTGCAACTTACGGCATCTGTTGATCCGCGAGAGATACTTGTTTCTGGCAGGATATCAAGAGTTGAGGGTCTTTTTGAAGAATTAAAACACCGGCTTGATATTGCGCCAGTTAGGAGGATCGAGGGTTTTGGGACAAAAATAGTCAAGGAAGCTGCCCAGGGCGCTGCGATCATTGCAAACGGGCTTGCAGGTGGGGGCTATTCGCAGCTTATTGAAACGCTTCAGATAAAGGAAGCTAAAGGAACATCACTGGATTATATATTATTGCCGGAAATAGAAGCATTGAAAAATGAATACGGGATTTGATGCACAAAGCTTTTTAAATGAACAAAACATCTTGGAGTTCCTCGCTGGGCTCGTGGCTTAGCTT
This sequence comes from Candidatus Methanoperedens sp., assembly GCA_049301735.1. GTDB lineage: Archaea > Halobacteriota > Methanosarcinia > Methanosarcinales > Methanoperedenaceae > Methanoperedens. The sequence continues at coordinate 3,029 of JBAQLI010000172.1, read as the reverse complement.
GGATATAGCGCCGGGCTTCTAACCCGGATGTCGAGGGTTCGAATCCCTCCGGGCCCGCTGAAAAATATATCCCAGCAAAAATCAAAAGCGCCTCGGTGGCTTAGAGGTATAGCGCGTCCTTGGTAAGGACGAGGTCGAGGGTTCAATTCCCTCCCGGGGCTTAAAATTCACATATTCTTCTTTTTTAAAATGAGCAGTATTACAAATGATAATATTGCTGCCGATAATTCAAATGAAGTATATATTTATGCGTGGGTTTTTCAATATTCCATGTGGTTTCATTGGTGGGAGTACTGCCAGGACTAACCTCAAACTTTTTTGTACCAGCCTCTGTGTCTATGACCTTTACAAGCCATGCATTTCTACCTTCTGACCCAAACGATTCTGTAAAGCCTACAAGTATATAACCGCCGTCTCTTGTCTGCTGTATATAGGAGACTCCATCTTTACCTTTACTACAATTTTTTTCTCCATAGTCTTATCTACTTATCCATGTTAGTTATACAGATTTCTCATACGTTTAGGTTGACAATTAAGCAACAAAGCAACAGGTACAAAGCAACAGGTACAAAGCAACAGGTACAACATTATCCCGGAAGGTCGCTGAAACATTAAGATTAGCCTATTGCTTCATCCAGGTTATTTAAAAATGCTTCCAGCTCTTTTTCTGGAATGCGTGCTCCTGCTGCAAATGGATGACCGCCTCCTGTCCCTCCGTGATCTGGCGCCACACGGCGCAATATTGTATTTAAATCCATATCACCGTTGCGCCTGCGAATACTGATATCATACACATGTTTTTGCGACCTGTACTCACAGGATACCCCCACATTCGCATTCCCGATAGAAGCAGCATATATTGCAGCTTTTGACATATACCCGTTAATATCCTGAACATAAGCAAGGTTTCTCAATTTCACTACTTTATGCCTGACATCGTCTTTTATCCCTTCCTCCTTTCTTGAGGCGATGACAGCCGATTCAAGAAGACCTGCAATTTCAGGAGGAGGAGTATCCCCTGAAAGTGCATCTAATATCTTCCTTTTAGAATCATAATCCCTGCCGACGTGCGTTATTCCCTGGATTAGTGTTCCAGCATAGAAATACAGCGTTCTCGTATCCCAGTCGCGCTCCCATTTTTTTATGAGAGATGTCTCGCTGAAATCACCTATGGCGCCATAAATTGCCACCCTTCTCATATCCCGGCTGAGTTTTTTCTCAAGAATTCGGTATGCCTGTTCCGAAGATGAATAGTTGTCATGATAAAACCAGTTTTTGTTATATTTCTTTTCAGGTACAGGGTGGTGGTCCATGTATATCATATTTGATTCGGTATCAAGCTCATTTAATTTAATTTTCAATTGAGGGAATGTTTTCTCATCAATTGCGATATCGCATATCACAATGTTGTCATAATTTCCGACAAGATTGTTCAGTTCCCCGAGCAGGCTCACAGGGCTTGTAAAAAATACTTTGGAATCTGGAAATGCACTTTTAACAACAGCTCCAGCGCAGATACCATCGCAATCGCCATGGGTAAAAATAATCGAACTCATATTCACCTGAAAGCTATAACTGGTAAGGTAATAATGGCAAACAAAGTGTAAATATCTGCTGCAACATAGTCCGGGTATTTGATGTCAATGGAATTTTGTCGGGGTCAATCATACTAATTATATGCCATCAGAGTTTGAACAAGAGATAAAATTAAAATAGAATGAGAACAAACCTTTATAACAGGAAGTAAAAATTTGGAGGTTAGTATGAAAACAAAAGCCATTCCGGAAGTTTTTCATTCGCTCATACCTGATCTGGTTGTGCGCGATGTGGCGGAAGCAATTGAATTTTACGAACACGCTTTTGGCGCAAAGAAACGTCGGGTCTTTGACGGGCCTGGTGGGAGCATCATACATGCGGAAATTCAGATGGGTGATTCAATACTATTCCTGTCCCCTGAATTCCCTGAAATGAACATCTTCTCACCCCAATCGCCAGGAGGCACAAGTTCCAGCATGTTCCTGTATGTTAATGATGTGGATTCTGTCTTTACAAAGGCTGTTTCCGCAGGCGCCAGGGTAATCATGCCCCTTGCAGATATGTTCTGGGGCGACCGCGCCGGCAGTCTTGTAGACCCATTCGGACACCGCTGGATGCTGGCTATGCATATAAAGGATCTAACTGATGAGGAGATAGAAAAGGCCGGGCAGGCTATGTTTGCCAGGAAACCTTAATTTTTCTTTCCAGGAGATCCAGTAGTTTCATAAATTAAAAGGAGATACAATGCGATTCATGATGTTTATGATCCCGAAAGTCTACCAACCTGATACGCCACCCGCAGAGAGAGCCATGAAAGGATTCACCCCTTCTGCTGAGTCTGTCGCCAGGATGATGAAGTTCAACGAAGAATTGGCAAAAGCTGGCGTGCTGATCTCACTCGACGGACTTCACCCGATCTCGAAGGGGGCACGTGTCGCGTTTTCCGGCGGGAAGCAAAAAGTGACCGATGGGCCCCTCATCGAAGCAAAAGAAGTAATCGGCGGCTACTGGATGATAGATGTAAAGTCAAAAGAAGAAGCAGTCGTTTGGGCAATGAGAATCCCTGCACAAGATGGCGACGTGATCGAGATTCGCCAGGTGTTCGAGATGTCAGACTTCCCATCTGATGTCCAGAAAGCTGCAGACAATCCGAGGGTGAAAGCACAGGTGGAGAAGTGCAAGTAACTTTGAAAAACAGGGGATAGCCATGGAAAAAGGTCTTGTTGCCAGAGCATCAATCGTTTCAGGTCTATTTTGATCGTTCATAAGAAAGCTGAACCAGCCCTGATGGATAGGCAACATTTCGACGAAGCTGCAGCCTGATTTCTGGCATGTCACTGCGAAAAAGCGGAATTCCTTTGCCCAATAGGAGTTGTACCGTCATAAGTTCCACATGCGGAACTTTTTTAAATAATATATGATTTTTTAAAGCAAACTGTTATGCGTTAATAGATATTTTTCTTAATATGAAGGCAAATCGCGATATTGTTCTT
>JBAQLI010000171.1:0-15401 GCA_049301735.1 Candidatus Methanoperedens sp. | reverse complement strand
GCTTCGCTACATAATGTTTATTGGATAAAATATTCAGAACAGTTTGTCTTAACAATAATTAAAATTTTTTAAAGTTAGAGGACTTTTCCGACAATCTCCTCAACATAGCTCTTATCCTTTATAATTTCTTGAAATAATTCCAAAAAATCATTTGCATATTTTGATTGCACACATCCAATTTCAAGATAAGGTTGCGTCATCATGTCTATCAGGTTTGGCTCTGCTCTTCCCATCCACTTTTTATAAAATTCAGGGGTGTCCCAACCATAACTGATGGTAGCAAGAATATCCGCTGGTGAATCCCTTGAAACCACATTGATAAAAATCCGTCTGCAATCACAATTCAATTCGTCACAATAAGATTCCAAAAGACCATAAATTCCATTGGGGATTTTAGTATTATTTGAAATGATTATTGATCTTGTTTCAACTGCTGCAATTTCTGGCAATTTCTCGAATAATGGAACCATTGGCATAAATTTCACATCTTTTTAGAATTTGTTTTATTTTTTGTGCTACTTTTAGACTTACTTTTCTTTTTGATGGTTTTTTCTACAATTTCACTATCTCCATCCTCGTCATCCTCAAAATATTCCCCATACTCCTCATCAAAAGTGTCCTTATGTCCAAGTTTTCCACCTGAAAACATATCCATAAGTGCGCCCATAGGCATGGCTATATCCAGTACTTCCAGAGGCAGGTAACCTTCGACCTTCCCTTTTTTTATCCTCCCCATTGCTATCTGGCATATTTTATAGTCGGCATAATCATCCGGAAAGAAATCTCTTGCTTTCCTGATATGGGGTATGGCTCTTTTATCTTGCTGCCTTACCATGCAGTCCAGCAGATGGAAAAAATCCACATTAACATATTTCCAGTCGTATTTTGAGGGATCAAAGGTATGATCAGGCATTTCTGACATATAATCATCCAGCAGCTTTGTCATAAATTCATTAGATTCGTCGCATCGAATTTCGCCAATGGTACTTAAGGCATTCATTGTTATGTGATTTAATCCCCTCACTTCCTTGATGGGATTTGCTATCCTGTATTCCACTTTCTTGATAACTTCCGGAATGCACACAGTCCCGAATTTAACAAGAGCTTTCTGTGCTTCATCACCCAGATCCTCTTCCTTCAGCGCGTTTACCAGGGGCATGATTGCTCTTTCATCACCGATCTCTCCCAATGCCCATGCAGCATGCCCGCAGCTCCATGTATCGTAATTATTTAACACTTCTATTAATTCCGGAACTGCGGCCTTGCCAATCAAAACCAATTTCTGTCTTACTTTTTCCAGTTCAGTATCATGTTCTCGCGAATATTTCACACCATCATATTTTTTTAGATTTTTGATCAGGGTTTTTATTTTGTTTTCTATTTCCTCAGGTTTTGTCATTGTGTAAATCTCCTGAATCCGTTTACCATTCCGTTAAATTAACTAACTGAAAACCATATCGTTAAATGTATTGAAATAATTTATGTTTTGGTCGTTTGATATCAAAATTAGAAAAAGCCTTTATACAATAAAACGATATTTAGGCTTGATAACTATGATAAATGCGAGGGATCGTCTTTTACACCATTGAATCGCTAAGGAACAAGAAAATAAGCATTTTTGATACTACGCTGCGTGACGGGGAACAGACTCCGGGCGTATCGCTTACATTTGATGAAAAACTTCTCATAGCCCGGCAGCTTGATAAACTCGGTGTGGATATTATCGAGGCGGGTTTCCCGATGTCATCCGAGGGAGAAAAAACATCGGTCAAGAAAATTGTGGATGCCGGGTTAAACCTCAAGGTCTGCGGACTGGCAAGGGTCATAAAATCCGATATTGATACATGCCTTGATTGTGGGGTAGATATGGTACATACTTTTGTTTCTACTTCTGATGTCCAGAGGATATCAACTATCAAGAAAACCAGGGACGAAGTTTACAGCATGGCAATTGATGCAGTGGAATATATTAAAGACCATGGAGCAAAATGCATGTTCTCTGCCATGGATGCAACCCGCACGGATACTGATTATTTGATCAATATTTATAAAGGCGTGGAGTCTGCGCATTGTGACATAATAAACGTGCCCGATACCGTGGGCGTGATCGTGCCATCTGCCATGTATAAATTGATAGGTGAAATAGCAAAGAACGTCAAAATCCCAATCGATGTGCACTGCCATAATGATTTCGGGCTTGCAGTTGCAAACAGCCTCGCGGCTGTGGAAGCAGGAGCAAGCCAGGTACAGGTCACGATCAACGGTCTTGGCGAGCGTGCAGGAAATGCAGACCTTGCTGAGACTGTAATGGGATTGCATGCATTGTATGGCGCAAAGACCAATATCAATACAAAATATATTGTTGAGACATCTCATCTTGTGGAAAGATTGACAGAGGTGAGGATGCCTCCGACAATGCCTATTGTCGGAGATAATGCTTTTGCCCATGAATCAGGCATACATACGCACGGGGTTCTCGTACGGTCAGATACCTTTGAGCCTGGCGTCATGACACCGGAAATGGTGGGACACAAAAGGCGCATTGTACTCGGGAAGCATGCAGGAAAACATGCCGTAAAACAATCGCTTGAATTCGCAGGACTGCAACCTGATGATGAGCAATTGAATGAAATAATGAAACGCATCAAGGATATTGGCGATAAGGGCAAACGTGTCACAGATGCTGATCTCTATTCTATTGCAGAATCCATAATGGGTAATATATCAAAGTCTGAGCAGGCTATCGTCCTGAAAGAAGTATCAGTCATGACAGGGAACATTATAACCCCGACAGCGACTGTAAAAGCCATAGTTAACGGACAGGAGCGTCTTGGCGCTCATATCGGCGTCGGGCCAGTTGATGCTGCGCTAAATACAGTAACAAGCATTCTTGGCGAGTATAAATTCAAATTGCGCGATTTCAGGATAGAAGCTATTTCAGGCGGATCTGACGCACTTGCAGAAGTTCTCATCGGAGTTGAAGATGAGAAGGGCAGGATCGTTTCAGCACGCGCAACGAATGAGGATATTGTAATGGCATCTGTTGAAGCATTGGTGGCTGCAATTAACCAGTTAATGAGAAAGAGATGAAGGCCTCGAAACGCTGTACTTTCCGTTCTCTTTAGCAGGAACAGCCATGTTTTGATGCCCTTTTTGTTGTTTCCCTCTTTCCTGCACTTCCAGGCACGCCCACCACTGGTATCCTGGAAAAAAAGAAATTGGAGAAACGTGAAAAAATAATGTTGAAAAATAATTTAAAAGAATTCATATCTTTTTGGAAAAATGAGAGCCGTATCATTGACATTGACAGCGAAATAAAAGAACTAAATAAAAAAGGAAATGAGATAAGAGATTTAAAAATTAGCCTATTACCTCATAATATTGTAGATAAAACTGATAATATTGGAAATAAAATTATAAAACTATCAAAAACATTAAAATTTAATAATGATGAAAGCAGAAGAGAATTTGAGAGAAAAGGTAATGAGCTTGTTTTAGAAGTGGAGGCATTTCTTGATAAAATATAATATAGATATAGATCCTGTCTTCGCTAAAACTTTTCAGCCTTTTTTAATTGAATAAAGTTAGTGAATAGTGATTATGCCATATCCTTCATGGGCCTATCGTTGTCCTAATTGTTGGAGTACAAGTATCAAAAAACGAACTCGTTTGGGTGGCTATTACTGCCAGTCTTGCGGTACGATATTTCAGCAGCCTGTAAAGCAAGACTAAAAATATACTTGAAGATACTGAACCTGAAGGATGGATCCCTTTGAAGATCGGGTGTCCGGGGGCGCTTGCATGTGCATGCGCGCCGCGCGCCTAGGCGCGGGTCAAGATCGGGATTTAGGTTCCTGGTGACTGGTCGTGGAGAGTTACCGATATCATTCCAGGTGAGAGGGTTGGGGTGCGGGGGAAGGGGGAGAGGGAGAGGGAGAAGAATTTAACTCATTGTCCGTGTCGGTGAAAAATACACCTTTTCCGACAGGAAAAATTTATAACATAAACCTAAAACAAGGTGGACATTTCAATTAGTTTTACATTCCTCACTAACGTTTATTAACACATAATTACGATTTCTATTAAATCATGCAACTAACTTTTAATCGGGGAACAATCGCAATTAGTGGGAATATGCGAATCCCAAACTCAACATGGGATGAGCGTTCCGGAACATTCAAAGCAATGGCTTTGCACTATAAAGATATTATTGATTACCTGAAAAATTCAGGCATCGAATTTACGGATAATGTCCTCGATCTCTTACCGTGTCATGATCTTCATAGCAACATTATATTAAGGGATTATCAAAAACAGGCTCTTGATGCATGGATCTTAAATGGCCAACGAGGAGTGATTATATCGCCGACAGGAAGCGGTAAAACTATTATCGGTATGAAGGCTATATGTTTACTGAATACTCCAACAATAGTGATCGTTCCGACCCTTGACTTACTTGACCAGTGGCGTACCAAACTGAAGGAAGAGTTTAAAATCGAAGTGGGAATGCTTGGCGGTGGGGAGCATGATATCAAAGCCTTAACGGTCTCTACCTATGACTCTGCTTACATACATGCCGAAAAACTTGGCAATAAGTTTGGTCTTATAATCTTTGATGAAGTCCATCACCTTCCAGCCGAGAGCTTTAAACAAATTGCTGAGATGTTTGCTTCACCGTTCAGGATGGGTCTGACTGCTACCTATGAAAGAGAAGACGGATTTCATAGAGAGCTTAATAGGCTAATGGGTGGGAAGGTATTTGAAACGAAGATAAGAGAGCTTGCAGGAGAGTACTTATCACCTTTCAAGATCCAGAAGATTGTTGTTGAACTGACAGCAGAAGAACAAAAAGAGTATGATCTAAATCATGGAATTTTCGTGGACTACTTAAGGAAAAATAATATCACAATCAGGACTCCATTGGATTTTCAGAAGATTGTAATCAGAACCGGAAGAGATCCTAACGCGAGAAAGGCACTTCTTGCAAGGAATAAGGCAAGGGACATCGCCCTGAACAGTGTCTCGAAGATAGAAAAATTCTCAGAAATCCTGAAAAAACATAAAGAGGGGAGATTATTCGTTTTCACTGAACATAACAAACTGGTTCACATAATATCAAAGAGATTTCTGATACCAGCCATTACATACAGAACAACAATCAAAGAAAGGAGCGATATTCTAAACAGGTTCAGATCAGGAGTATATAGGGCGGTTGTTACATCGAAAGTTCTTGACGAGGGAATAGATGTTCCCGAAGCTGATGTTGGCGTAGTCTTAAGCGGAACAGGCAGTGAAAGAGCTTTCATACAGCGGTTGGGAAGGATACTCAGGAAGAAAGAGGGAAAGGAAGCTATCCTTTATGAAATCGTATCGGGTGAAACAAGTGAGATTAACACGGCAAAACGGAGAAATAAAGCTCTAAGGTAAGAAAAATGCTAACCAGTGACCTTCTTGTTACAAAAATCTACAAAGGAAAAATAGAGCCTGTTTATGCTACGCTTGACCAGAAGAACCTGGAAATTTCAAGCTCGGTTATTAACCTGTTCCAGGAACATATCGGGAAAACATATGGGGAACTTATTGAAGAAATCGAAGGTTTTGAGGAGATAGATTACCGCTTAATCCGTGGACTAACTCAAATTCTTGAGAGAAGATGCATCATCGAGATGGATTCGCTCATAGAACCAGTCACTGCAAGAAGAGCTGTTTTTGAGGAATGCAATGGCGCAGTTAGTGATATTAAGGAACGAAAAGAGATTATTGAAAGGATTGCCAGAAAGCTGTCTATTGAAACTGGTGTTTTTGAAAAGACTTTGTGGGCAGATCTGGAAGAGAATCTCGTAATAAAGGAATTCAAGACCATAACACCTGAAAACCTGCTCAGACAATATAATCTATCCCTGACGCAAACACTTCTTTTTAAAGCATGGGGTATGGAAATTCAGATAGAAGGAAATTACCAGGATGTCTTCTGGAAGATTAAACAGCTTGGATTAATGTACCTTATTCAGGATGGAAAAATAATCATCGATGGTCCTGTTAGCATATTCAAAATGACTGAAAGATACGGCACAGCTCTGGCAAAGTTGCTGCCGACTATCATGAAGTGCAACAAATGGAATTTGAAGGCAAGTATCCTGAAAAAAACAATGCAGGGAAAAAAGATTTATGATTTTACTCTGGATAATACCAGACAGATTTTCAATATAGAAGCATCTGATCCTAATATCGAGACTTTTGATAGTGCCATTGAAAAGGAGTTCTCTTTACTGAACTTCAACGGATGGTCATGTAAGAGAGAACCGGCATTGATAAAAGCAGGTCAGTATGCCTTTATTCCTGATTTTTCCCTTGAAAGAAACGGTACCAGGATATACGTTGAAATCATTGGCTTCTGGACACCTGAATATCTCAAGAATAAGATTCAAAAGATAAATCTGTTGACAGATAAGGAAAACTTGATACTCCTGGTGGATAATAATCTTGCTTGCTCAGGCTCGGAATTCAAAATTGATAACCTGATTTTCTATGATAGGAAAATACCATATCTTGAGATACTAAAAATCTTGAGACGATATGAGGAGAAACAACTCACTGAGGAAGTTGAAAAGCTTAAAAACATTGAAATTATTTTGCAGGGGAGTGTTATTGATCTTGATGATATCGCAAGAAAATATGGTGTCGGCCTGAATGCCTTAAAGACTGTGATACAGCAGAAGATCAACGGGCATTTGCTTATCGGAGACCAGCTTGTAGATAATCAAACTATCAAAACAGTTCAGAGCGAGCTGAATGGCATCAAAAAACATAGTGAAGCCATACTTATTTTCGAGAAGTACGGAATAAAAAGCCAGCAGATGCTTGATGTTCTCGGTTACAAAGTTAAATGGGTCGGACTTAATCCTGAAAATGCAGAAATATTGAAGGCATAGAAATATTGGTGAGGTGTGAAAATAATAAATTCCAAGTGGTTGACTTATAGCGTTTCTTACGATCCGATATTGCCGTTTGCCCTGGATGTTTCACTGGTCTTTTCACCGGTCTTTAAAGTTCCACTGCTCTCTTTTTTTGTAATTGAGTCTCTGGCATACCCGACACATGCGGCAAGGATGGTTTCTACATCCCCCGATGCATCCATTCCGGCTGCGCCTTCATGACCGCCTCCGGTACCATTGAATTTGGCGCTGATATCTTCCATCAATTTTGCAAGGTTTATGCCTGCATTCTGTATTTCCCTTCTTGCCCTGCCGCTCACCTTTACAACATCATCCCTTTTTGCGCCAACAAATGCAACGTCTGCGCCTATTGAGACAAGGCTTGAGGCTGCTGCGCCTCCGAAAGAATTCACATGCGATGAAACGATTATCCAGTCATCCACGCGTTCTATGATCGAGCGCTGGGCTGCTTTTAAAAAAGCAATTCTCATTGAGACATCCTGCGGAACTGAGGAAAGAAGATCAATAACTTCGTTGTATTCTATACCGCTTAGATCCATAAGTTCAGCTACGGCTTTGAACGAATCAGATGATGCATGCCTGAAGTTGCCTGTATCCGTGATTATTCCTGATAGCAGGGCAAAAGCAGTTCGCCGCATAATGGGTGCGCCCATTTTTTTTAAGACTTCAAGAACGATCTCGGCTGTTGAACTTTTATTGCGGTGAAGATGAAAAGCTGAATTCTCAGAAAGTGAGGAGGTCGAATGATGGTCAATAACAGCATAAGACTTTAATGGAAACCCATTCAGCTGGGCAGGTGTGGACGTATCCACAACGACCACAAAATCATAATCTCCCTTTGGCGAAAGTACATATTCTATATTCAACTGGCCGGCAATCTGGGACGCAACCCTGTCGCATCCGTCCACAACTCCAATCGTTCCACCGATTGCTTCTTTTAGCGCAAATGCGCTTCCAAGGGCATCAGGGTCCGCATTCCTGTGACATAAATAAAGAATGTTGTTGTAGTCCAGCAGCTGGTTATAGAATTCAGATTCGTCTAACTCCATAATTACTTGGCGGCCGGAGTACCGATCGCCTGTTTGAGCTGCTCCTGTAATTGCTGGAATCTTTTCTGGATGCGTTCTTCCTGTCGTGTAATAGTCTCTGCACGCAGGCCAAGCATATCTTTTTTCTCAACCAGGACATTTTTCGTTTTTTCACGTTCGGTTTTAATGAGCAAATCTCCAATAGCCCTGTAAACTACAGCGCTATCATCAAGTTTTTCAATTTCTGCCAAAGCCAATTCTGTTTCTTTTAAATTGATCTCGACCTGGTTCTTCTGGGCTGCCAGGGCTTGAGCCTGCTGCTGTATCTGCTGCAACTGTGCAAGCTGGTTTTGAATTTGTGGGGGTAATTCTGAACTCATTTAATTCACCTGTAAATCTGGTGTAGTATTGTATATCCTCAATTTATAACTTGTGTATCAGAGATTAAAGAACACATCTCGTATGTGATTTTTATGAGCCGCAGCCATCCGTTCAAGGCAGACCTCATCGAAACTGTGTCATGAGCTTCAACTTTTAAAACAAGCGTATCACCCTTGAGCATAAGTGATGTTCTTGTGCGCTGGTAATCCTGGTCAAGTTCCGGTAGTAATGCTTCATAGATTATGCTGGCAACATTTCCGGCATTGAATTCAAACTCTGCGAGAACTTGCATAAATGTGATAAGTGTCCTAATGTTATTTAGATTATGCAGAGGATCAATTCATGAAAGGGTCTCAGGGATTTTTCCAAGAGCTTCATCGATATCTTTTGCTAATTCAAAAGGGATCCCCACAATGACCTCATCATCTCCGTATTTGCTATGCTTCCTTGAACCTTTGCATCCAAGAGAAAAACTTAATTTTCCCCGCAATGGATTCACGGTACAATCGCTGCAAATTGATGCTATACCCCCGGTCTTGATCTCAACCGGTTTACCCTCAAGATAAGCATGAGCCTGGATTATCCTCATCGCCCTGACGGGTTTCAGGTAAAGGATCAGGACATCGAATTTCTCTCCTTTAAAAGGAGTAATTCTTATTGAGCGGCCATTAATTTCAAACCTCTTTAACGAAGAAACAGCATTTGATGTTGCTTTATGGTTCTTGTATCTGCCAGTACTGTTATAATAATCTCCCGGTGAGTTTTCCGTATTGCAGAAAACATATTCACAAACACTGCATCCCTGGCTCGTGATTATAAAAGATTCGCCATACCTTGCTTTATGCACGAGTTCACAATATAAAAGTGGACTTTCCGTGCCCTTTTCATTGGAAATAAGAATGCTTACAGGATTTCCTTTTTCCATTAGTCGCGTGATATTATCCAGCATAAAAAAATCAATGGGCTATTGTTGTTAGCCCATCAAAATATCCGGTTTTCCGGGTTGTCACACTGATAGTTCCTTGTCCTGCCGCATTAAGCTGCAACGTTACCTGGCCTGCAGAATTTGTTACGCCTTCAGCGCTGATTCCGCCTCCTGAAACAGTAACTGTTGCCCCGCTTACCGCAGAACCTGCGCTTGTAACCGTAAAAGTAACATATGTTGTTACTCCGTTGGTTAGACTGGATGGGCTTGCGATAATAGCAAGCGATTGCTGACCTGATACACCAAGACTCATACTTCCAGTGGAGAAACCATTCTTTGTTGCAGTAGCAGTAATTCCACCGGTACCTGTTGAATTAACAAATAATATGACCTGGCCGTTCTGGTTGGTTATCCCGCTTCCGCTAACAGCACCAGTGAGTGTGACAGTTGATTCGGCAACACCATTACTACCGCTTGTCACTGTGAAAGTGACAAAAGCAGGAACTCCTGCTGTGACTATTGCAGGATTTGATGCTATGGACAATGATTGTATGCCGGTCGACGTGATAGTAGTAGAGCCTCCTGCATAGCCTGTCCTGCTCACAGATACAGTAATTGTGCCTGCTGTACCGGGTGTCACAAGTAGAATGGCTTTTCCATCCTGGTTCGTGATCCCGCTTCCGGATGCCGTGCCGCTTAAGCTTACAAGGGCATCATTAACTGTTGATTCTCCGGCTGTAACTGTGAATGTGACATACATCGGAACATTTACTGTTACTGCGCTGTGACTTGAAGAAACACTTAATGTCTGCTGGCTCGTGGATGTTATAGTGGTTGAACCTTCAGTATAATTCGATTTTCTTGCGATCGCCAGAATCGCGCCTGTTTTAGGAGGATTTACTTGCAGGACAACTTCACCGTTACTGTTTGTAACCCCGTCAAGTGAAATTCCCGCACCTGAGAGATTCACCAGAACATCCCCAACAGGTTTTCCAACACTGCTCGCTGAAAATGTCACAAAGGATGCCGTATTTGATGTAAGTAATGCGGGCGTGGCGCTGATAACAAGCCCTGGAATGGCAATCATAGTTGCCGTTGCATTATAATAGCCAGCTTTTTGGGCAGTGGCATTGGTATTTCCACCTGACGTGGCATTGACAGTCAAAGTCAACATCCCGTTTTTATCAGTTAATCCCGCACCTGATGCAGACCCATCGAGATTTACACTGGCGTTACTTATCACTTTATCATTGCCAAAAGTTATGAACGTGACATTGGTAGCCTTCCCGACACCAACCTCGTTTGGAATTCCAATGATGTATAATTGTGAAGATCCCAACCAACCTGTTATAAACCAGTCAGAAGCAAATCCTAATATTAGTCCTCCTATCAAAGCAATCAAAATAAACATTTTTGTTTTTCTGTCTTCATCGTATCTTCTAATAGCTCATCCCTCCGATATTCTATTTCAATTGTGATTAAGGTAAATATATATATATCTATCAATGTGGATTAAGGAAGAATGAAGCCTGGCGAGATAATCTTCATATTCAGGTTATTAACATTAATTATTATACTCCGGCTAATCGATTATCAGCAGCTGGTCATAATTCTTCGATCAATTGATCCAAACCTGGTAATTCTTGCAATTCACATAGGGCAAAGAGGACAGAGCAAAGGATGATATGCAAGGTATCATTGATATAGATAACTTGCGCGAAAAAGGAAAGTGAAAATTTGCATCGTGAAGACATTATCCAGGAAGTAATAAGAAAAGCAGTACACGTGACCTCTATCATAATAGTCCTGACTTATTATTTTTTCGGTAAGGAAGCAGTACTTCTTTTGCTCACGGTTTATTTGATCGTGATCCTTGAACTTGAATATTTCAGGATAGAATGGGGGAAAAAAATACCCATATTTCATAGCCTTTTCAGGATAAAAGAAGCAGACAGGCTTGGAGGTCATGTATTTTTCACTATCGGCAGCATAATCGCAATTTCAGTTTTTTCTAAAGAGATTGCTTCGGCTGCCATCCTTATGACCACATTCGGGGATGCATCGGCAGCTCTCTTCGGGAAAGCCTTCGGGCGGACATGGATCAAGGGATTGAAAAACAGGGCATATGAAGGCTGCGCTGCAGAGTTGATCGTAGATATTATTATTGGATTGTTCTTCCTGCCAAACTTAATCCTTGTCCTTGTGATGGCAGGTACGGCAACGATCGTTGAGACGGCTACCAATAAGCTGGATGATAATCTCTTGATCCCGCTTTTTTCAGGATTTAACGGGCAGCTTATAGCTATTATTTTAACACATTTTAATTATCTTAACACATTCCAGTTTTAATTTATAATTTCTCATTTTTGATCCGTTTTTTACCTCATAATCGCTATATCACTGCAAAAGATATACATGCAAGTTAGTTGTATAGGAAAAAAATCAGGAGAATATCATATGAATCTTGAAAATAACTTATTGATGATACCGGGTCCTGTGCCCGTTGCGCCAAGGATATTAAGAGCCATGTCCAGACCCATTATCGGACATCGAGGTAAGGAATTCGGGGACATGTACAGCGAATGCCGAACAACACTACAGGAGCTTTTCGGTACCAAAAATGATATGTATATAATCACAGGGTCGGGGAGCTGTGCAATGGAGGCTGCGGTTAGCAACGTTATCGGGGAAAAAGATACTCTTATAACAATTGAGAACGGGAAATTCGGGGAACGCTTCAGGGAGATCGGGGAACGCTTCGGTAAAGTAAAGGCTGTAAAATTTGACTGGACAAAAGGTGAATCCATTGAACTTGACAGTGTTGAAAGTGCGCTGGCAGAAGGAGCAAAAGCAATTACTCTTGTTCATAATGATACATCAGTTGGCATCAAGAATCCTGCAAAAGAAATAGGCGACCTGGCGAAAAAATACGGCGCCATATTTATCATGGATGGCGTGACAACTATTGGCGGGGATGAAGTTCTTGTAGATAAATGGGGTGTGGATATTGCTGTCGTTGGCTCCCAGAAGTGCATAGGCGCACCTCCGGGATTATCTGCAATATCTGTGAGCAAGAAAGCATGGGAATCCATGGTTGATAAGCCTCCTTATTATGTAGATCTTAAAGCTTATAAAAAATCAGCAAATAAAGATACAGCCCAGACACCTTATACTCCTGCAGTGTCCCTGTTCTTTGCAATGCAGGAAGCGCTTCGTATCGTAAAAGAAGAAGGGCTCCAGGCTCGTATCAAGAGACATGCAAAATTTGCAGAAGCGCTCAGGGCGGCAGCTGATGCCATGAATATTGAAATGTTCCCGCAATTGAACAATTACAGCAAATACTCAAATACCGTAACAGCGATGAAAATACCCACAGGTATCGATGATAAGAAACTGCGAAATGGAATAAAGGAATTAGGCATCCAGGTTTCAGGCGGCCAGGGCGCTCTTGAAGGCAAAATATTCAGGATAGGGAGCATGGGCAATATCAGCAAGCTGGATATTTTAAGCACTGTACAGGCAGTGGAAATTGTTCTTCATAAGAATGATGTGGTCAAGAAAATGGGGCCTGGTGTAGAAGCTGCAAGTAATGTGTTGAAATAGATTTTAAAAATAATAGAATAAACTAAATTAAATAAAAAATCAATAAATCTACTGATGCTGTTTTAATTCAGTAGATTTTATATCTTGCAGGACCTGAGAGATCAGCTTTTTGGCATTTTGCAGATGTGCTGTTCCGCTTCCTGCCAGCTGTGTAAAGTTATCCTGTATGAAAACTTCATTTTCCTGTATCAAATAAATGTAATAAACAAGTATTACCCAGTAAACGACAGCACCCACAAACATTGCAGTTGCAATTCCAAGCAACTGGTAATAGACCATAGCGGTTGTCATTCCGCCGGGTTGTAAAATATTAATAGCTGCTATGAAGTTATAAAATATTATCAAACCAATAACTATTGGTATTATTCCTATTACTAACAAGTTGTTTTTACTCAGTCTCATCTTTCCACCTGTATTATGATTATAATATGCAAATTTAGTATTTAAAGCTGCCTGATAATAACAAAAAGTTAATATCAGAAAATCCAATATTACTAATTACTGTTGGAGTGTATAATTTCAAAATAATAGGAGTTTAAAGAATGGGCATAGTGAAAATTGGTGATAAAGCGAAAGATTTCAATTTAAGCGACCAGGATGACAATGAAATCAGTCTGTCCTCCTTTAAAGGCAAAAGAATACTATTGTCTTTTCATCCGCTTGCATGGACAAAGGTCTGTGCCGAACAGATGAAATCGCTTGAAAAAAATCGGGAAAGATTCGAGAAATTAAATACAGTAGCATTGGGTATAAGCGTGGATACAGTCCCGTCAAAAAAAGCGTGGGCAAAAGAACTTGGAATAAAAAATACCAGGATTCTTTCTGATTTCTGGCCTCACGGCAAAGTTGCCGCTCTCTACGGGGTATTCAAGGAAAAAGAGGGAACTTCCGAACGGGCGAATATTATTATTGATGAGAACGGAAAGATAGCATTCGTGAAGATTTATCCAGGTCCTCAGTTGCCTGATATTGAAGAAATAATAAAATTCCTTGAAGATATGGAACCAGAATAATGCTGTATTATCACACAGAAAAAAAATGGGCAACAATTTTAAATCATAAGTGTATTATTAGGTATCGTAGCAGGTAAAAATTGGAGGAAATCAAATGAGTAAAGTTGTTCTAATGGATTTTTTTGCAGAATGGTGCGGTCCCTGCAAGATGCAGGATCCGATCATCGAAGAGCTTAAGAAAAAATTCGAGGATAAAGTGGAATTCAAGAAAATTGACGTTGACAACAATAATGAATTGGCCGCTAAATTCACAGTGCATGCAATCCCTACACTGGTAATTGAAAAAGATGGCGCCGTATTCAAGCGATATACCGGTGTAACCCGCGCGAATGTTCTTGAATCAGATTTAAACGCAGCCTTAAAATAGCGTGGTTCGATTGAAACCTTTATTTGACCTTGGTGTGCTGCCGATCAGGCACAGGACAGATAAAGGATTCAAACCTCATATTTCACTTGTTTTCAATGCAGGGAAACGGTTGACTTTTTCCGTGGATACTACGAACTCCCGTTCCCAGCAGCCTGATGCATATCTTATAACCCATGCACATTCAGACCATCATGGCAGGTCTGCAATGCTCTCAAAGAATGCTGTGTGTTCGCAGGAAACTGCGCAAGCACTTGAAATCCTTTACGGGAAAAAATATGCCGGAAGAACATTCAAGATCGGTGACAGCATTGATATTGCTGGCGTTGAAGTAAAAACATATCCTACACATCATACAATAGGTTCATGTGCTTTTTACTGGAAAAATGATGTGGGTACAAGGATCATGGTCACAGGTGATGTCAAAGACTCAAGAGACCTGCCAGACTGCGATTGTCTTGTCACTGAAGCAAATTATGGAGATCCAAATGACCCGAAATGTCATTTCGAAGATGATCTGGGTGCATTCAGGGAATCCCTGGAAGAATCGCCCAATGATATTGCTTTTGGCGCTTATGCATTCGGGAAGGCTCAACGCGCAGTCAAACTAATTCGTGAATCCGGTTATTCGGGAAAGATCGGTATGGATCCGGTATCTCATGCGCTTACTGACGGATTAATGAAAGATGCGGGGCATCTTGTTGATCTTGATAGCAATTGCGGTATTAAAATAACCACACCGGGTGAAATTTCCGGCCTCACTTGCGCAACGAAATTCATACTGACAGGACGAAAGGATATCAAATTTCCTACTATCAATATCAGTGACCACATGGATGTGAACGGTCTTATCGGTATGACAAAACAGTGCGCACCATCAGCAGTTATCACATACCACCCAGGTGGCAACCGTCCCCTTAAGCTTGCTGCATATTTAAGGAGAAATGGGGTTTATGCGAAAGCCCTTGAAGAAATAAATACTATTCTTGAAATTTAATTTGATTTATAAAATCATGGGTCAAGGGATAGAGAAAACCCCGTTCCTTCATGACGGGGCTGAGTCTGACCCCTTGAAATTGTAATACCTATCCCGAAAAAAGTATTGTCAAGATAACATTTTAAAGGATAGGC
>JBAQLI010000170.1:0-10906 GCA_049301735.1 Candidatus Methanoperedens sp. | reverse complement strand
TTAGGTTCGATAAAAGTTATGCTTTTATATTCTGCGAGATGATATATCTCTGGGGTTCTACCCCACCCCTCATCTGTTGTCATAAATTAGAGTGAGGGGTTTATTATGATTTATTGGATGGGCTCGTGACAGACGAAAACTATTAATAACTTCGAAACCAAAGTATTATTGGGGTGAATTATATGGTAGATTCTAAAATACTAGATAGTTTATACAAACTGGCAGATCAATTTATTGCCTTTATACCAACACTGGTAGCAGTAATTGTTCTAATAATTGTTGGATGGATTTTGGGAACGTTTATTGGAAAAATCGGGGCTAAGATCTTAGACAAGATAGGACTTGACAATCTTATTGATAAAACATCTTTAGGAGGAATAATAAAAAAAGCAGGAATGAGCACTGTAGGATTCTTCGAGTCAACAATCAAGCTATTTATTTATATAATTTTTGCTGCTATCATCCTGGATATACTAAAAATACAGATTATAACAGATTTTGTCACCCAGGTTATTTCATATATACCTCTTATAATAACGGCTTTGATAGTACTGATCATTGGTCTGATAATTGTTGATTTTCTCGCAGATGTTATCCGCAAAACACTTGTTGCTATGGGTATAGATGATAAGATTATGAAGAGCTCTATGGGAGAACCCCTGAAAGCAAGCGGCACATCTGTCTCAGGCATCCTTTCTGGCCTAGTAAAATTGTTCGGCTATCTGATATTTATATTGGCTGCCGTAGAGATATTGCGTTTTAGATTCCTTACTGAATTCCTGGTAAATGTATTAAATTATATTCCTAATCTGTTCACAGGAGTCCTGATATTGATAATCGGATTTTTAGCCATCGACATTATTATGGATTATATGCAGGCAACAATGAAAGGAATGAATGTCGAAGGCTCGGAAATGTTCGTTCCTTTGATGAGGGGATTTTTGTTCCTGGTATTGATAGTATTAGCATTTGACACCATGTTAATCAAAACCAATATTTTCTATATATTCCTCGGACCTATTGCGTGGGGTGTCGCCATAGTCGTGGCATTCAAGTATGGGGTAAAAGATGCTATAGTAGCATATGCAAAGGAGAAAAAATAAGTTTTTCTCCTTTTTCCTGATATTTATTTTTAAGGACGACAATCAGTTGAAAAGATTTATAAATTCATTAAAGATCCCGCCCTGCTGGAGCTATTGCTTGAAGAATCCTGGAAGGGATAATCTCTTTATATCGTAGATCCAATAAGACAGGATATGCATTTTGACAAATATTGCGCCCAGATCGATGCCCTCAACACCGACGATGCAACAAAAAATGCAATGCATGAGTCCTTCACCAGAAGGATGGAATTATTCGGCAACGACCTGCTTTTTTTCAGGGAGCCTTTTACACCGATATCATTGACAGGCACTCGCTGCTCTTTGAAATGCAAGCATTGCGATTCACATTATCTTGCACATATGCTTGATGGCTCAAATGGCAAACTGCGATCGTGCGCATATCGCCTGGCTGGCATGGGCGCTAATGGAATATTGTTAAGCGGCGGAAGTTTGCCTGACGGAAGCGTTCCCACATACTTGCAGGCTGATGAAATCGCACAAATAAAAAAGGATACACATCTTAAGATCAGCGCCCACACCGGGATCGTTAACAGGGGACAGGCAGAATTGCTTTCAAAATATCTTGACATGGCGCTTGTTGATGTTATCGGGGATGATGAGACCATACATGATATCCTGGGATTGTCTGCATCTGTGCAGGATTATGAAAATACATTATCGCACCTATCGTCTTTCGGGACGAGGCTTGCCCCGCATATCATCGTAGGACTGCATAACGGTGAATTAAAAGGGGAAATAAGAGCCCTTGAGATAGCCAGGAAATTCAATCCTGAAGTTGTCGTGATAGTTGTATTTATACCCACAAAAGGGACAGCATCGCAAGGTGCAGCGCTTCCTGGAATTGAGGATGTGGTCAGGGTAATAACAAAAGCGCGAAAAATGTTTGATGTGCCCCTGTCATTGAGTTGCGTGCGCCCCGGGGGGCGATACCGTTCAATGCTTGATAAGTATGCGGTACTGGGTGGAATTGACAGGATGGCTGTGCCATCAAGAAGCGCCTACAGGACAGGACAGGATATCGGTTTGAACATTATTGAGATACCAAAAATGTGCTGTTCTTATGGAGAGTTTAAATGAAAAAAATTGCAGGGCACGATGAAGTAGATATTTATGCACCCGATAATTCAAGATTTTCCTTCATGAAAAGCCCTTACGCAGCCCATAAGAC
Source organism: Candidatus Methanoperedens sp. (assembly GCA_049301735.1). Lineage (GTDB taxonomy): Archaea > Halobacteriota > Methanosarcinia > Methanosarcinales > Methanoperedenaceae > Methanoperedens. The sequence continues at coordinate 8,614 of JBAQLI010000170.1, read as the reverse complement.
AAACAGTGCGGTTGATATTTATTATGGATGTTTCGGGAACGAAGCTCTTTCTCCGGTTGATGGAAAGGTAATCGATATCCGGAGTTTTGATACGCCTACTCCTTTTAAAGACAGGGATTCCAAAGAATATCTTATAGCGATACAACAGGGAAAATACGTGGTTAAAATAATCCATATAGAACCTGACATTTCAATCGGCGAGGAAATATCAATTGGAGAACGCATAGGGACATTTATCAAGAACGGATATTTTATTTTCTGGAATGACCCGGTTATGCATGTCGAGGTCAGGGATCCCCATAATTATTTGCGCGCATCGAATGATCATGAACTTTTGCCAAATATTGAATGGAGAAGCCTTCCTGATGGGAAAAAAGTGGAATTTGAGTGTGTTGTTGAAGAGGTAAACGATAATTATTCTCTCCTTTATGCCCCATTCCGGACCTGTGGGATAATCCGAGGATTCGCAATTGATGGAGGGTTTATTGATGGCTATATCAGTTCAAATGGGGAAGATCATTTCTTTGGTATTCTCAAACCAGGGGTATTTTTCCGCCCGGAAGTTTTTGTTCTTAAAATTACAAAAGAAAATAGATCTGTAAGATGTTCCGGGATTGCCTTTTCTTTATCTTTATCTTTTAATGAACCCAGAATAAAGTTGATCCCGGAAAAATATGGTGATAAACCGTTATTCCCAGGTGATAAAATCAAGATTTTGCTAGATATTTATTAATTACTTCATTCACATGAAGCGCAGAATCCTTGATTTTCTTTTCGAAGCCTCACTCTTAATACATCTGCTGCACTGCTGATATCGGTTTCATAAAGATCCCTGATCATTGAATCATATAAAATAGAGTAGATTTGAAGAAGGTCTTTTTCTGCTTTATCTCTTAAATCCGTATTTTCAGGTGCCAGGATTATATGAAAATCATCCTGGTGTGTTATTACAAATTTCCTGAGGTCTTCAACTTTTTTCATTTCCTGTAATAATCCGAGCACCCTGAGAATGGGAGCTCCTCTTTTTTTTCGCTGCCTCGGACCATCGTGAATATATAATCCAAAGAGTCCACTGTCTTTTTTTATAATTGCAGTTAAGGTGAGTGCCCCTGCGCCGCTGCATACTTCCACCTTTTCGCTAAGCACACAATAACCACCATCGGATAATTGTTGTTTTGCGAATTGCAGGATAGATATTTCGTATTCTTTTTCAGGGATACCCCAGTAATCGTTCATGATAGCAAGCTGGTACGGGTGGATATTTGTGAACTACCACAGCCTAAGGCATTGTGGCTTCCTGCTTCAACGAATACCTGCCGGATTCTCCACAGGCTTGAAATCTTGCAGTTCCTGCAATACTATGTCTCGTTCCTTACTCAGTTCGGCTTTACGTAAGACAGAGATAGAACGACTCATGTGTACATTACGACCAGTATTCCTTGTAGGTTAACAATCTATATATGGTTTGAAACTACTTAACGCTATGTCTATCCCCGAAAATAGGGTCAACACTCTTTTATAGGATAGGTATTACAATTGCAAGGGGTATGGTTCATCTCAATATGGAAACAAAAGTCAAGTCAATCCCCAACCTCTCAAAAAAAGATTTCGACATGGTACTAAAAATGGTACCAACAACTGTTGTTGAGGTCATTGTAAAAAACGAGAACGGCATCCTGCTTGGAAAGCGCAATACGCAGCCATTCCACGGAATGTGGCACCTGACAGGCGGATTTGTGCACTACAACGAGAAAATATCAGATGCAGTAAAACGTGTTGCAAAACGTGAAATTGGCGCTGATGTTGAGATTGTTAAATTGCTTGGCATCTATGAATATATAAATGATGACCCGCGTGGGCACATTATCGGACTTGCGCATATTGTGAAGATCCGGGGCGGGACTATTGAGCCAAATCCGGACAATACCGAACTGAAGTATTTTAAAAGTGCGCCTGATGATATGATATCATATCAAAAGAGTATTTTTTACGATGCGATAAAAAATTAGGGTTTTATCCCTCAATATTCCCTTGGTTTTGGCTGGAACATCTTGATATTTACAGGTTTATAATCAATTTGCACACCATGCGGCGCGAATGTAACAAGTGTGTGTTTCAGCCAATTGGCATCATCCCTTTTCGGATAATCCAAACGAAAATGAGAACCACGGCTTTCCTTGCGGGCTTTTGCTCCGGAACATATCGCTTCAGCAACATCCAGCATTCCCTCAAGTTCGATCACGTTTACAAGTTCCTGGTTAAAAATAGTGCCTTTATTCCGGACATACACATTCCCGTAACGCATTTTGAGTTCCCTGATCTTATCAAGTGTGATTGTCAAATCCAACTCTGTCCGGAATATTCCTGATTTTTCATCAAGGATGGTTTTGAGTTCATCTCGTATCCTGAAGAATTCCTCACCAACTTTACGCTCTAATAATCCTGATATCTTTTTCTTTTCATCCTCTGTTGCCCTGTCGATCAATTCTTTTTCCCCAACACCATTCGAATTTACGTATTTTTCCGCATTTTCTCCTGCGATCCTGCCGAAAACAAGAGTCTCAAGAAGCGAATTCCCCCCAAGCCTGTTCGCCCCATGTACACTGATGCAGGAACATTCCCCGCACACATAGAATCCGGATATCGATGTTTCACATTCCTTATTTGAGGCAATGCCTCCCATAGAATAATGCTGCCCTGGCCTGATCGGAATTGGTTTTTTGACAGGGTCGATATTTGCAAAATCAATCGCTATCTGCCTGATCCCTGGCAGGCGCTCATTTATTTTTTCTTCCCCAAGATGTGTGAGGTCAAGATGGACATATCCACCCTCAAATCCCCGGCCTTCGTTAATCTCTGTTTGAATTGCGCGCGCAACGATATCTCTTGGCGCAAGATCAAGCTGGTGAGGTGAATATCGCTTCATGAAGCGCTCCCCGTCCCTGTTCACAAGAAATCCTCCTTCACCACGCGCTCCTTCTGTGATGAGGATATTGGTACCGAAAAGGGTAGTAGGATGGAACTGCACGAATTCCATATCTTCAAGCGGCGCTCCCGCCCGATATGCTACGGCGCAGCCAAATCCTGTGTTAATTGTTGAATTTGTGGAATTTTTATATATTCTTCCATAACCGCCTGTTGCAAAAATCACAGCCTTTGCCTTAAAACCCTCAACGATCCCGTCTGGAATATTATACCCTGTGACGCCGCAGCATCTCCCTTTATCAACCACAAGGCGAGTTATGAGCCATTCATCATAGAACTTGATGCTTTTCTTTAGCGCCTGTTCATACAATGTATGCAGCAAGTGATGGCCTGTTCGGTCTTGCGCATACACAGTTCGCGGGAAACCTGCACCTCCGAAGGGACGCTGGGCGATCCTGCCGTCATTTGTTCTTGAAAAAAGCGTTCCCCAGTGTTCCATTTCAATGATACGACCTGGTGCATCCTGGCAAAGTATCTCTACAGCATCCTGGTCAGCAAGATAATCACTACCTTTAATAGTGTCAAAGGCATGGTCTTCCCATCTGTCATTAGTTGCAAGCACAGCATTTATTCCACCCTGTGCAGCAATTGAATGTGAACGCAGGGGATGGACTTTTGATATAATGGCTACATCAGCTGATTTTACAGATAAGGCAGCGCATAATCCGGAAAGTCCGCCCCCAATTATGATAATATCGTGCTGGAACATAATTATACAAAGGTATGCGGGAAGAAATAAATATTGTTTTACTCCTTTTTCCTGGCTTTTATCTCCGTATACACTATCTCATCATCAGAACTTAAAACAACATTATTCGACCCGCAATTCCCGCATATGCTTGAGCTAATTAAGCATTTTCCATTCCCCAGAACATCAAGCTCAACGTAAAAATTCTCAACTCCATGTTGTAATTTCATGATTTTATGAAGCTCTTCTTCATCTTCTTTAGTTTCAGGGCATCTTGAAACTTCAAAATATCTTTCCTTTATGTTAGTCCTGTTTTCACAATCCGGACATGCCAAACCTTTATTTGATATATCTATTTTTAATTTTTTTAATTCTTCAAGAGAGATTTCCCTGACCACAATGGTTCTTGAGTTTTTCATTTCTTCAACTTTTTGCGCTGCCACAAAAGCTTTTCTTGCGTCATCAGTGCGTTTTTCAAGAAGACATGCTTCACCGCAAATACGAAGTATTTCTTTTGTTGGGGTTTTATTTGCCAGTTTGTAAGCATCAAGGCCGGGTGTTACCTGTCCGATCTTGAAACAAACGTTACCGCAGATAACCAGTTCATCTTCAGGCGGGGTCATGTTAGCTAACTTGTATGCCTCCAGGCCATCTGCGAGCAAGCCGTCTTTGAAACATATGTTGCCGCAAATAATAAGCTCATCTTCAGGTGGTTTTTCTTTAATGATCTTATAGGCTTCAAGAGCAGATGCGATCTTTCCTTTGCGCAGGCACTCTTTTGCGATAACAGCGATCTTCTCCTTTGGAAGAGGTATTCCGATTATTCTTGAAGCATCCACTGCCGAATAAATTTTTTCTTTCTCAAGATATTTATCAACATATCCTGAAAGTACATCTTTAGAAAGCTCTATACCTGCTGCTTTTGCCCCATCAATTGCTTTTTGTACCCACCCATTCTCAAGATATTTCCTGATATATCCATCGAGTTCTTCTTTTGAAAGCGGTGCGCCTGTAACTCTGGAGGTATCTATTGCTTCTGCCATCCTTCCTGCATCAAGGCATTTTTTTATATAAGCTGCAACTTTCTCATCAGTCATTTTCTTTTTTCCAGGTATTTTTTTGAACCTGTCCAGACAATCTGACATTAACATGGATAAAACTTACGGGTGGTGTATTTCAAAAAAATCTATCTACCGTTTCCACTGCCCGTACTATAAGTTTTTCACTGTTTTCAAGATCATTCATGCTCAATACGTTTACAGGGGTATGGATATATCTTGATGGTGTGCTGATCACGCCTGTTGGTATTCCTTCCCTGGTAAGGTGTATGATAGAAGCATCAGTTTGTCCACCTGAACCCACCTTTAACTGATATGGAATATTCCCGGATCGGGCTGCATTTTGTAACCACTTCAATACAGATTCGGGTACGATTATTCCGCGTCCTTCGGCATCACTTATTGTAATAACAGGCCCTTTACCTATAACGAGCGCTGAATCTTTTTTCTCGATCCCCGGATGGTCTCCGGTAAATGTGACTTCTGACACAAGCGCAACATCGGGGTCAAGCCCAAAAGCAGAAGTACGGCCGCCCTTGAGGCCGACTTCTTCCTGTACTGTAAAAACAGCATGTATGGTGGCTTTTACATCCTTTATCCGCTGCAGCGCTTCGATCAGTACGGCGCAGCCTCCACGATCATCAAGAGCCTTGCCTGTGACAAAGTCATTACAGAGTGACTTGAATTCCGTATCTGATGTGATGGGTGTTCCGGGGAATACACCAGATTTTTCTGCATCTTCTTTACTTGTTGCCCCTATATCTATGAACATATCTTCGGCTTTAACCGGTTTTTTTGTTTCTTCCTCTTTCATAGCATGTGGAGGCTTTGAACCTATGACGCCATAGATAGGACCGTTCACTGTATGCAATATCATCCTCTGGTTCAGGAGGGTCTGGTCAAACCAGCCGCCAGTTGTTGTAAAATAGACAAAACCTTTTTCATCGATATATTTTACCATAAGCCCGATCTCATCCATATGAGCGGCAAGCATCAATCTGGGAGATCCGCCGTTTTTTGTGGCCAGAAGATTTCCCATTTTATCTGTCCTGATCTCATCTACAAAAGGCCTTATTTCCTCTTCGATGATTTTTCGGATATTACCTTCGTATCCTGAAACACCGTGAGCGTTCGATAGCCGTTCCAGAAGATTTTTTATGTCACTCATAACTGTCATTTCATGATTCTCTGGTGTGGGTATCAAACTATTGTTTCTGGAAGATTGTTTCTGGAAGGCATGGAAAATCATAAATATTGGTTTCACAATTAAACGCTGGGGATGGTACCTATAAATCTCAAACCTTTCCAGATTACTGGAAAAGATATTAAATCAAAGATCAACACCTGGTTTAGCATTACAAGAAATCAATATATATCGATTGCCCTTATTTTATTGTTTGCTTTTCTTGTACGAATGTATCTATCTACGTTAGAAGGATTTGAATTTGATATTTCACTGTTCAGAACATGGAGCCGTGGAGTTCACTTTACAGGAATTTCTAATTTCTATCATGGTGTAAAGTCCGATTATCCCCCATTATATATCTATATTCTATGGGCAGTAGGAGCATTTTATAAATTATTCATATCTTCATCCTTTGATATCCAGTCCCCTGTTTTTACAATTTTACTAAAAACTCCTGCTATAATAGCTGATATTGCAACTGCTTTATTGATATTTTTGATCGTAAGGAAATATGGAAGTTTCAATATGTCTTTCCTTTCCATGACAGTTTATGCATTCAATCCTGCTATCATCTACAACTCTGCAATATGGGGGCAGGTGGATTCAGTTTACACGTTGTTTTTAATGTTTGCTCTTATGGAATTTGTCTCGGGAAAGCCGATGATTGCAGGAACTTCTCTTGCCCTGGGGATCTTGACCAAACCCCAGAGTCTTGTACTTGTTCCTCTTTTTGCCCTGATAATGCTGAAAAAACATTCACTACTTACATTTGTAAAAGTATCAATTGCATCATTTACTGTATTTGTGCTCGTAGCATTGCCTTTCTATCTGAATACATCGATTTTTGGATTGTTCAGGCTATATTTTTCATCATATACCCAATATCCGTTTAATTCTTTAAATGCTTTGAATATATGGGCTTTTGGAGGTCTGTTCCAGCTTGATAATAAGATTTTCCTGTTTTTGACATATCGAATATGGGGATATCTCTTATTCAGCTTGCTTTTTATTTATGTGGCGTACATTATCACAGAACGAAAAGAGGATAGATCGATATATATTGCCACAGCAATATTATTTTTCGGATTTTTTATGTTATTTACCCGGATACATGAAAGGTATCTCTTTTCTCTTTTTGCTCCGCTTGCAGTTGCAATGGCCCTTGACAGGCGTCTTTCTTATGTGTATTTATTAGCAACAATAACTTTTTTGTTCAACCTGCACTTTGTCCTGGAGGAATCAAAAACAGGTACATTTGCGAATATTGAATTCTTAATACCTCTTATAGCCGGGATTAACCTTATCCTCTTTATATATACAATTTATTGTTTTTCATCAGATTTAAATAGTTTAAAAGTAGATATTAAACACTCAGGAATTAAAAAACATCATGAACAATGAAGAAGTCAGAGCGCTTCGTAAAGCATTTGATTCAGTTAAAGAAAGGCAGGCTTTTAACCAGTCAAAAGGCTTTGCAGAAAGAACAAAGAGACTTATTTCATCACGAGAACTTTGTGTGGGAAATGAAGTGCTTCTTGAACAGGCTATCGCAAATCTGCAAAAAAACGGAATAAAGGTCTGTCTTGCCAGGGAAAAGCAGGAAGCGCTTGAGATAATATTGAATGAGATAGGGAAGGAAAAATTCATCGTAAAATCAAAATCCAATGTGACCAAGGAACTGGAATTAACAAAATTTCTTGAAAAAAACGGGGCAACTGTTGTGGAAACAGATATTGGGGACAGGATCTTACAGATATTGAATGCAAAGCCTTCGCATCCCACGGGTCCTGTGACCCATCTCTCCGCAAAACAAATTGCAAAAGGCATCTCAAAATATTATGGTTTGCCAGTTACAGAAACACCTGAAGATATCGTGAAAATCGTAAAAGAGGATATCGTTTCAAGCCTGGATAAGGCAAAAATCGGAATTACGGGAGCCAATGCCATCGCTGCTGAGGAAGGCTCTATTATCATGACACATAATGAAGGAAATATCCATGAGGTCATGAGAAAACAAAAACATATTGTAGTGACCTCGATAGACAAGATATATCCTGATATTGAATCTGCTATAAATATGATACGGATACTGTGTTATAATGCTACAGGTGCGATAATCCCTTCATTTGTGGATATAATAACCAGTGTAAGCAAAACAGCAGATGTGGAAAAGAAATTCATTAAGGGGGTTCATAATCCATCTGAAATCGTTCTTGTGCTGGTCGATAATAGAAGGAGCGACCTTGCAAAGAAAGGATTTAAAGAACTTCTTAAATGCATAGGATGCGGGAATTGTTTGTTGCATTGTCCCATGTATAATACTATCGGGAATGAATATGCAATAGATAGTTACCTCGGAGGGAAGGGATTAGCTTATTATTCGGTATATACCAATGAACCGAATGAGAAACTGGAGTTATGCCTTGGCTGCGGGAAATGTGTGGAAAATTGCCCTCTTGAACTTGATATTCCCGATCTGATCAAGAATCTTAGAAGTACTGGTATATCTTCAGAGGTTTATTATTTCCTGAAATCTCATATCATCTGGGTATATTACCAGGCTCTCTTGAGGGCAATGGCATTAAGTTAAGCCCAAATTCTTTTAACATACTTATGGAACCTCAATTTCTGACTTCCAGTTAACTCTTTTCGCTCAAACCTTCGACCAGGACGCATAGGGGTTCGCCCAGTCCTGAA
>JBAQLI010000169.1:0-5015 GCA_049301735.1 Candidatus Methanoperedens sp. | reverse complement strand
GCTTGTTGAAGCCAGAATCGTGAATGAACGTAAAGGACGTACCGTAGCCTCTATCCTCATGAGGCAAAACGTCGAACCCGACCTTACGGGCATACATCTTATAACACTCGTTGGTTTCTCTGCTCTTTGTGTGAATAACCATACTGCCCTTGTCACCAACGAGCATAACAAACGACTTGGCGCCCAAGCCGAACATCCCAGAAACCGACGGATCAAAAGCGTTCCTTGACCTGCCAAAGTACCGGAATACTTCCATGAACATTTTCTTTGATAGCCCGATACCGTTATCCTCTATTGTGAGGAGACACTGCTCTGGATTATACTCTATCCTTATCTCCGGGACATAGTTTGGGTCAAGCTTAAGCGTAGACATGCAGGCGCTTTCTGCATTTGCTATATATTCTCGTATCGTTGACTTCCAGCTTTTATATATCCTGGAAAGCTGATCCATAACCACTCCATACTCTATCTCATATGGTATAAAACCAGAATCAAAGTCGGTCACCGTCTCCAGCTTTATTGGGCTCTGCGTATCTGCAACAGAGCGTGGTGTTTTCCATAAAGGCGCTGTTACGGGCACAGACACCGCAAGGTCGGCAGCTGCGCTATCTCCATTATTTTCTAACATCATTTCACCTTCTAGCTTAATATTAAAAAAACTGATGGGTTTATCCACCCATCATTGGTTGCACGGTTACCATCTGCCCGGAGTAATCTGTCAGGAAGCAGGAGTTTGAGCTTACAAGATCCTCGGCATGAACTGCAACCGGTTCGCCATTATCTATCACGATCGGCAACCCCATTTGCGGGAAGTCCATGCCAAGCTGTGAAGCGAGCATCGCTGCGGACAGCCTCTCCTGCATTATCTCATCCTTACCTGTTATCGAGGTCGGTGTCTTTACTACTCCCTTCTGGGGAGCATTGGAAACTAATTGTTGCATATCTTTCAGATCCCTCCAATTCGGTCTACTTGAAAAAGTGTTTCCGTTGTCAGCTTGGTCCCGGAACTATTTCAGTTCTCATTTCATTACATCACTGGAATGAACGACCAAGTCTCATAACGCAAACACTGAATCTTTGATTGAGGCGCGGATAATGGATTCGCACTCCATCCTGCTCTTGTGTGCGAATCGGGTCTTTGGTTGGATTGCCTTTATCCAGCGCAATCCTTGAAACTAAGACTTACTCAGGCAAGAGTATGTTACAATATAGAATGTGAGCGGCATGACCACTTCCTTTTAAGTTCCTTCACATCCATTTTCCATCATGAAGAGAATTGCGATTACCGGAAGGCCCGGTGTAGGAAAGTCCACTGTTTGCCGCAATATTGTGGAACATCTGACCTGCACATATGGCGGGATGGTGAGTGCCGATATAAGAGTTGAAGGGGAACGTGTGGGATTTGAAATAATGGATATCTCCACCAAAGAACGGGGGATCCTTGCCCAGAAGGACGGTCACGGCCCATGCGTGGGAAAATATAATGTTAATCTTGATGATCTTAACAACATAGGAGTAAACAGTATAAAAAAAGCACTCAGTTACGATCTTGTAGTCATAGATGAGATAGCTCCGATGGAATTCAAATCGCATGAATTCGTCCAAATAGTAGAGAAAGCGCTTGACTCTGGTAAGGATATGCTTGTAGTGCTGCATCAAAAATCCAACCACCCACTTGCCCAGAGGATGCGAGAAGAGTTTGAGATATATACCGTGACAGAGGATAACAGGGAAAGTATCGTGGCAGTGATAGTTAATAGGATAAAGAAATAGAATAGGAAAGCAGAGGCAGAAAAGATATCCTCTCATTTATTACAAAGCCTTCTTACCGACCAAGTCTCATAACGCAAACACTGAATCTTTGATTGAGGCGCAGATAATGGCTTCGCACACTTTCTGGACGTTGTGCGCGAATCTGGTCTTTGGTGGGATTGCCTTTATCCAGCGCGATCCTTCTTTTTCTTTTGACTCTGGAACAGAATTAGTTTAGACATTATGATTGTTTCATATCAGTTGCCATAAAAAAACCATGGGGTAGCATGCCTGCAAGAAGTGTTTTGAATACGGGAGTTTTCATAGCTTAACCTTTTTTATGGTTGATACTTCATTATACCGAAAACAGTCAATTGTGTGATCATTCACCATTCCTACCGCCTGCATAAAAGCATAACAAATCGTAGAACCTACAAACTTGAATCCACGTTTTTTTAGGTCTTTACTCATTGCATCAGATTCTTTGGTTTTCGGCGGTATTTCTGATAAAGATCTGAATTCATTCGATATTGATTTACCGCCAACAAATTGCCAAATATATTTATCAAAGCTACCATACTCCTTCTGAACCTCAAGAAATTTTCCAGCATTTGTGATTGTAGCTCGAACTTTCAGACGATTACGGACAATCCCCGAATCAGCCAGTAAACGTTCCTCGTCGACTTCTGTATAGTGTGATATCTTAGCTGGATCAAAGTCAGAAAAAGCTTTACGATAATTCTCTCGCTTTCGCAAAATAGTCTCCCATGTAAGCCCTGCCTGCGCTCCCTCTAAAATGAGGAACTCAAACAATCTTATATCATTATGCACGGGCACGCCCCATTCTTTATCATGGTATTCTATCATCAATGGATTATTATTCGGCCATGAACATCGTTGTTTTTTTATCATCTTGAATTTCCTTTGCTTACATGGTCTAAGTACATCATTTTGATTTATCGTTATTCTTCAAGAAGCATTTGAAAGTCCTTGAACCATTCGTTAAAACTTACGACATAATCCACACCGCAGACCTTGTTTAGGTCTCTTCCCTCAAACAGTTTCCTCATCTGGATTCCACCCTCTATTGTTTCGGATTTCGGCCCATAGGGATTGAACATCAATCCTTTGGGGCTATAGAAGACATAATCACACATGAAGAATACGTCTTCAAAGAAATAACAGGTAAAACCAGGTGTATGACCATCGATATGATATGCTTCTATCCCCGATTCTTTAAAGTTGGTGCTGAAAGTTTGATCAAAAGTAAAACCTCTGCACAACCTGAATCCCGAATCATTATCATGAATCCTAACTGATGAAGAAAAATGCTCCCTGTACTGGTTAGATGCTCCTAAGAAATGGAAATGAGTGAAAAGTATAGTATCCATTGCTTCTACAGATATGTCAAAACATGAAGGACAATCTATCCAGTATATACCGCTTCCTGTATTGATACGGTATGTTGCATGTTCCATCCCGAGTTTGGGAGTTGAATTTAACCTGGAAACATTTCTGGTGACAGGGATTTCAACTACACTGTATCTGGCAGAGCAATCCTCTGAGGTTATGAACTTCTTTTTGTTGGCTCCACAGAAAGGACAGTTGTCCGGCAGATAACCAACCATGTTATAACCGCATACTGTGCAGACATATTGTTCTTTTTTCTCCAGAAAACGGCCTCCAATTTATTAGTTATTTATTGATACGACATGTAGAGGTGATATAAGTTACTGATCTTATTGCATCGCTAATCTCCCGTGCAGGTTTTTGCTTTAATGGAATACAATTCCAGATTTCTCATAAGCAAATATTTATCGAAATGTTTCTGGGAAACCTTTTGTTGTACACTAGCCAGTCTAAATCAGCGAGTCAGCTTTCTGACGGCAGTTTTGAAGTCCAGTCCTTCTAATCTCATTACGAGCTGGATCACATTTCCTGATCTGTTGCATGCAAAACAGTGCCATAATCCTCTTTCATGGTCTATGGAAAGGCTCGGAATGACATCGTTATGAAAAGGGCAAAGTGCCATCTTATTATTTCCGAGAATCTTAGAAATTGGATATGATCTTGCACACTGAATTTGCTCCTGTGTTACAAATCCTTTGGTATTTTGGCATTTTCGTATTATTGGCTTTGGTTTTGTTTTTTCAGCTTCTTCTTTTCTTTCTATGACAAGCATTTCCAGCGCCTTTAAAAGTCCTGGGACTGTTGTGCTGTTAGACCTTATGTTCTCCTTTATGCGCGCCTCAAGATTGAAGTCTCTTCTTGGCTCACGCGCCAGCATGCGGATATAATCCGCGCCTCTCAGAAGTTCCGGCTTTTCAAGAGGTATGCAGTAAAGCCCGCTCTGATGCCTTGTGTTTGGAAGTCGTGAAACTCTGGCGATGTCTCCCCTGACGCTTCCACCGTCCAGCGTTTGAAGCTGTAAGCCCATGCCTTCTTTGATCATGTCCCATACGAGCCCAAGAACATCTTTCTTGTTCTCAGGAGCTATGTCTGTGGGTGGAAAGTCGATGTAACAGGCTGTCCCTTTCTGCCCTGAGAAATACTGGATGGATTCTATGCACCTGCCCTCAAGAGCCTCTATTACCATACTGGTTTCATGAATAGCCAAGCTGAGGTCGTCTTTTGAATCAAAGTCAAAGTAGAGCCGGTCAATAATAGCTGATTCGTAAATTAAGCGTCTGGAAGGCTTAACCGGAGGAGAATACGCATAAACAGAGACGTATAATCCCAATCGGTTGGAGAAAGTATCGATGAGCCGGGTCAGTGTATCCAGGTTGTTTAACTGTCGGATCCGAACTACGTTAAGAGGAGATTCTCCTGGCAGAGGTTTGTAAGCGAATTCGCGCGGAAATGTATCCTTGCAGTGCGCTTTGAACAATGGATCATTCATTTTCTGTTCTCACATCACAATCAGCGCAGACAAACTCTCCTTCAGGGAATGGTCTGCCCATTTTAAGCCGTATTTCTTTTTCGTTAAGATCAGGTATACGGTTGACATACTTACCGCTGCCCCATGCCACACTCTTTCCGCAGAAGCTGCATAATTCGAATTCTTTTGTCGTATCCAAAAGTTCATGTTGTTTTACGTTGTTGTTATCCATTGTATAACGCCTCCTTGGTCCGCAAGCTAGTGGACTGTTTGATAAGTAATTTCCGAAATTCAACTAACAAATCGATCCATCCATCTTTTAAGATCATGCCTTGTCCAAGACCATAAGATTGGGTGTGCGAACATATGATTGTATTCCCGCCAA
>JBAQLI010000168.1:0-3536 GCA_049301735.1 Candidatus Methanoperedens sp. | reverse complement strand
TATCAGCGATCAATAATATAGTCAAGGCGGCAGTAGATGTATCATCTATGATCCATGAAATAGCAGCCGCATCTGAAGAACAATCTGCTTCTGTTGAAGAGGTAACCGCAACTGTAGAGTAAGTTTCAGCCATAAGCCAGGAATCAGCCGCTAGCACACAGGAAACATCAGCAGCCGCAGAAGAGCAGGCAGCTTCAATGGAACAGCTTGTGAATGCAGCCCAGGAACTGGCAAAATTATCAAATGAATTGCAGGTAGAAGTAGCTAAGTTCAATATCGGTGAGAGAATAGTTAATTGAATTTTCAGCCACAAGTTTTAATACCAAGGCTCACCAATAAAGAATAAACTCGTCTTTTTTTAGACCAGTTGAAATAATTTAGAGTAAGGAGGTTAAATTAAATGAATAGATATACAGGTATCCTGGCTTGTATGCTTGTGTTTGCAATGTTTGCAGGCACCGTTTCAAGCGAACAGGTTGCTACAGTCGAAAAGATGCCCACTGGTGTGATGCCGGCGCCAGATCAGGCACTTAATTTTACAAAGATTGAAATTTCTCCCCAATATACAAATTTCAGGTTAATGCCGGGAGAAAACAAAGAAACGACAGTCACACTCAGGAACAAAGAGAAAAAAGCAGTTAGCATCAAACCCAATGTAGTATTAGCGCCATACGGCGGATATAATGTGGATCCCGAATGGATCACAGTCACTCCTGAAAGTGCAGAAATACCAGCAGGAGGAAACCAGAAATTCACCGTTAAAGTTACCGTACCAGGGGATGCATCAATAGGCAATTCCGGTGTCCAGGTAGCATTCACGGATGAAACAATGCCAACGCCATATCCGAGTCCGGTCCCTAATTATATTCATGCGTTACAGATGTCAATTGAGGTGTGGACTAAACCAAAGATACAGATAATGACACCATATATAAACGATATGTTTGAAGCAGGAAAGGGATATGACTATGAGGTAAAACTCAAGAATATCGGGACGGAAGCAATAAAAATCGATCCGAAAATGAGTAACGATAATATGTTCTATGGAGGGCCAGGGCAGATGGCGCCAGCTTTTACTGATGATGCAATAACAGTAACTTCACCGGCCAGTGTTCCTGCTGGTGGGACTGAAACCGTAAAGATCCATGTGCAGGTTCCCGCAGATGCAAAAGGTTATTATAACGGGGCCATAAAACTTAATATCGATGACCCATCGATTCAGGAATGGAATGGAAGGGTCCAGTTGAGCTTCAATGTCTGGACACAACCATCTGATCCATTTGTGAAGAGTTTTAGCATGAAAGAGGTAAAACCTCTGACTATTGAGATAAGCTCCGGTTCTAACAATTATGGGTATCCATATGGGATAGCAACAGGAAAAAATAAAAAAGAGCCATCATTTGAAACAACACTTATTGGGCCCAGTGGTCCGGCTGACCTTAAAGTCACAAAGACAGTGATTAAGGGTATGGTGAATATGGGCGGCCAGATCCCACCATGGGAACTTGACAGCAAAGGAATATACCAGGAAAATGGAGCCCAGCTTCTAGAAACCTATGAGACTACCGGTTTGATAGGTGAGTGGACACTAAAAGTGCTGCCAAAGAATACAGAGAGTTTTGAATACTCTATAAAAATAGGGGAGTAATCCTCTCCTGTTTATTTTCTTGGATGCATGTGAAAAGACCTATCCCATATAGGAAAATATTTATGGAGATTAGAACATGAATAATAAAATAATAGTCACCGTTATATTGCTGATTCTCGGACTTGGTATCGGGCTGGCTCTTGATCAGGGGAACTCAAATGTCAGGCCGGAATGGGTACATAATGTCCAATGGCAGGGTGACCAACCGGATAATGCTGGAAAGATCGAAGAATTGTTATTTCTGGAAATAGCTCCTTATAAGACAGAGTATGAACTGGTGAATATCAGTACAAAAGGTGATAAGAATAAGATGGATATCAAGGTAACAGCCACTACACTTGATTCGGAAATTCCTGATATATACGATTTTGTATTTGAAAACAATGATTTGTTGATGACAGGCTATCTCCTTGAAGCAATACCTGCGACTTATAGGAACGATGCTATCGGAATAGCGTTAACTGACAGGGATCTGGCCACATCGGTATCGGTTAGCAATCTGGGTGTCCCTTCTGTGAAACGGATTTTACCTAAAACATCTGAAAAATTCTACCTGCCAAAAACCCTGCTTAGTGTTTCATGGAAAGGTATTTCCGCACTTGTTGACCCTGATGAAAGAAAAGTTGTCCATGTCTGGAAAGAAGGCACAAATACAAATATTAACAGTAATTGAGTGAATTTAATGAGCTTTATAGATAAGATAGTGGGAACAATAACAAGCCCGAACAATGAAACAAAAAAAATAGCAGAACAGCCCATGATCGAGGAAGCTGTAATGATAATAGGGGTCTATGCGATCCTTACTGCAATCGCAGCTTATATACTATCAAATAAGATCACATATATTATCCAGGGGTTTGATAACACATCAATGCAATCCCTGATGACCCTCTCCTCTATTGTGGTAGCGTTGATCGCAACGATCCTTATCTGGTTAATTGGTACCGCAGTAATTCACCTGTTGTCTATGGCTGCAGGTGGTGAGGGCAAGCTCTACCCGCAGATGTTGACAGTCGTCGGATTCAGCATGTTCCCACTGATTTTCAATGGAATTATCAGCATAGGGATTTATTCAGTGATCGAACCCCAGGTAATAAATACCTCACCTTCCAATCCAATGGCATTGAATGAATTATATTCAAGTCCATCTTTTATGGCTTTAGCGCTTATTGGTATTATAATTCAGGCATGGACCACTATTATTTTATATTTTAGCATACACAACGCTCATAAGATATCAACTAACTCATCGGCAATAATTGCTGCAATTCCATTAGTCATAAGTGTAATCTTAACGGCCTGGGGCTTCAGGGGAATGGGCATCCTATGAAGGCTATGAAGGCAGTATTGGATATTGAAAATGTCCAAAAATCATATCTGCTTGGCAAGATCGAAGTGCCGGTTTTAAACGATATCAATCTTACAATCAATGAAGGTGAGTTCGCTGCAATAATGGGACCGTCAGGAAGCGGAAAAAGTACATTCAAAGCTTTCCGAAATCGAACTTGCCCGGATACGCGGGAAAAAGATAGGTTTTGTTTTCCAGACATTCAATCTTATCCCGCGTCTTACTGCATAAAAATTACCTTCTCCTGTGCCATAATACATATAGCATTGAAAATGCAGCTACAGTCAAAATAACTTCAAATCCTTCTGCACCGGGTGCTTTTTCAGTTGTCTTCCCATAGGGCAGAACATAGGTCTTGATATCTTGAGCAGGTGCTTTCGTTGCCACAGGTGCTGGAAATACTCCGCCTCCTGTTGGTCCTCCTCCACCTTTAAGTACGCTTATTGCAAAATGGGAGAAGGAATCTGTCTTTGCTTCGAAATAATGATAGCTGTCATCTTCACCAACTTCTCTTGTTTCCAGTTTGTTCCATATTCCACC
>JBAQLI010000167.1:0-1844 GCA_049301735.1 Candidatus Methanoperedens sp. | reverse complement strand
GTGTCCTCTGTGCCCTCTGTGGTTATTTTTAAAACGAAATTCAATCATTTTTAGGGCTATAAGCGAGTGCGATATAAATTTATTTATTGTTATTTATATAATCCAAGCGAATCATGACGCTATGGCTATGTTGGTAAATTGAAATCTATATTGATATGGTTGCGTTCGTCCGGCGTGTTTGTTTATTGTTAAGCTAAGAACAATTCAACAACGTCTCCATATAACCAATTTTTCGTGATGTTTTTCCCCTGGTTTCCCTCTCTGAGACACGCCTTAACTACCTGTCTACTTTGAGGGGCGCACTCCACCAACAAGCATTAAGATTAATGCTATAGATATGTTTTTAACAAAAAAGATTATAGTTTATATATTTGAAATCCTAATAATTTTATAATATTAGTTGGTATTTTCTTTGATGTATTTGGATTTTCAAAAAAGGTCAGACACTTTCCAAATATTGCTGCTACTCCTGATACCATGTTGTATTCAAATTCCCCGATCTTATTTTTTTTGAAAAAAATACTATCGTAATTATATAAATCATAACTTGAACCATTTACTTGTAAAGGTTTATCTTTTTGGAAATACAGAATTTCCTCGAACTCGTCTTCATGTATTCCTGGAGAAACACAATCAATAATCATGATATGAGGAGTTGCTTGGTAAAATTGACCCTTTTTTATTGAATCTGTTATTGCATTAAATATTGTTGAAATATCATCTATTTCGTATACCTCTTCCATTTTTCCATTCGATAGTTTTATAGTAGTTATATTTTTCATTAATTTTTCATTAGAAGATTTATATATGTTTATTCTATCATTTTTTGTCTTCGCAATGAATTCATCAGTCCTACCGTCATCGATTTCTATGATTAATCTGGTTTTTTCAGTATTAAGTTTTAATAAAAGAAAATTTTTTTCAGTAGATACTCTTATGGTCTTATCGTTGTCGATTTTTTCAATTTTTGCTGTTTTTACCCAATTAATACTAAATTTCTGCTTTAGAAAGTATTTGAGCCATATGCTAACGTTTTCTGGAATTTCATCCCAACTAAACAAATACGAAAATTTATCTTCAATCATTTTTACTTCTATAGTAATATTGACATTACATTTTCTAATGCAGAAATCAGGAGAACCCGAAGGACCTTCTGGGATTATGACTACCCGATCACTTGGTTCATCTAATTTATCCAACAAAAGAATAATTGCTTTTATTTCAGAAAAAGTTGGCCAAAAGTTTTCTATTGTTTTTTTAATAATGGAGTTAAAATTCTTTAATTTATTTAATTTATTTAGTTTATTTAGTTTATTAAGATATTGGCTGAATTCTCCCAAAAAAATTTCATCTTGTGTTATAAATGGATGATTTTTCTCTATTAATTTCTTAATGTAAATTGCATAATAAACATCTAATCCACAATTTTCTAATTTTTTTTGCAAATTCTGCATAATGTAAAGGGGTTTCACTCCAACTGATGATGCTGTGATGCTATATAAATAAAATACAATTTACTATAACCCCGTATTAAATTTAGTTTTGCACAATAGGATAATTATCATCAATATCTTATATTAACAACACGGAAAGAATGCTTTCCAATAGCGACACTATTTAATAAAAGTCAATAACAACGGTTTTTTTTATTAAATTCAATCTGGATATGGGGACATATGTTTATACATCCCTATTCATAAATAAGCATGGATAGAACTACGCTCATGTAAATGAAAACGTTGCTATATGATTATCGTAATTCATAGTGTTAAAATTATATAAATCTGTATAAGGTTGTATATATCTTTGCTTGATTCTATATTGCAAACTGATCCGGACAAAAA
>JBAQLI010000166.1:0-5439 GCA_049301735.1 Candidatus Methanoperedens sp. | reverse complement strand
CATTCCGAACACAGAAGTTAAGCCTGTCAACGTTTTACACTGTACTAAGATGTGCGAACTCTCGGGAACTGTAGAAAGTCGCTATGCTCACTTATTTCAACCTATTTTTATAAGAAAATTATTTAATGTAAAATAATATATTTTGTTAATTCAGTTATCAAATCACCATAAAATATTGATACATAGAAACCCAGTGTTATTGGTATCATGAATGGCAAACCAGGTGTGACCCATATATCTTTGATTAAACCCTTATCGGACATTTTATTAAGTTCACTCATCACATTATCATCAATTTCTAAGCCTCCTCTTTTAAAATAAAAATTGACCTTATCATTTGTCTTTTCAAACCCTTCGATCATTCTAATGTGCTTTTTATTTGAAAGTTCGCTGATCCTGGTTTTATAACCTATGAAGGCATATAATGGTTTGTCGATATGCAGACCCATTTTTGAAACATTATAAATGGCCAGGATTAAAGGAACAACGATCGTAAGAAGCACAGCATTCTCAAATATCCCGAATGCAAACAAATTATTAAATAGCGGTAAGGGTTCATTAAGAGGGAAATCATATCCGAATAAACTAAGATCCGGGTATGATGGAAAGAATAAAGATAGAACTATAAGCGATTTTGCGTCAGCCCCTCCAAATACACCAATCTGGAATAAAAGATACACAAAAATGAAGATCAACCCTGTAGAAACAAGCATCAGGATTAAATACCCAATCCCGTAAAACCAGATGTCATAAGCAATAAAAAAAGATCCACCTGCAAGCATCATCAGCCATAATTTATTTGTAACGCGGCGGGTTTTGATATCTGAATAACATGAATAAAGTAAAAAAGGCGTACAGTACAATATCTTCAATATATCCAACATATTCTTTTCATTGTTTTTTATACTTATAAAATTATGCGAATCCGAAGGCAAACTATTTAGACGAAAATACCAATATACCCACACTTTATGCCGTCGTGGCTTAGCTCGGTAAAGCGGCTGATTCGTAATCAGCAGATCAAGGGTTCAAATCCCCTCGACGGCTTATATATAAATACCATAGATAAAATTAGTATCGATACCGAAGAAAAATTTGTGCGAAAACTAAGGCTGCAAAAAAACCTTAGTGACAAAACAATAAAGATATACCTCTGGTGTTTCCGAAGGTTCATCAAATTCATAGGCAAAAAATCAGTATCAAACCGTTTAATCGAAGATTATCTTCTCCAATCAAAGGACAAACGCAATAATTTAGCTATGCTAAAAGTGCTTTGTCCTGATATTGTGAAGGATTATAGATTTCCCAGGGTTATAAGGAAACCTAAAATTCTCCCAAGCAAGGAACAATTAAAAACCTTCTATAATGCCTTGCCAGACAAGTATAAAGGCATATTCCTTGCCTTGGCATCCAGCGGGTTAAGGGTGTCTGAGCTTTTAAGTGCTGATATAGACACTTCTAACCGGATGCTAATTCCCCAAGCCAGAACCGGATCTACAAAACACGCTTGGGTTAGTTTTTATAATAAAGAATCCGCCGCTTTGGTGGAAAAAGGTTTTCCCCAAATAACCGTTGATGGGCTAAGCCATGTATTTAAGAAAGTTTCTAAAAAGACAGATATTCGCATCTACCCTCATCTGCTGCGAGCCATTTTCGCCGGGGAAATGAGCCGAGCAGGAGTTGCTGATCGCTATATAGACGCCTTTTGCGGTAGAGTGCCTCAGAGTGTACTGGCAAGGCATTATTCGGATTTCAGCCCTGAAGTGCTGAAAGAGATTTATGAGAAAGCGAATTTAAGATACTTCAGCTAAAAGGCATCCAGGCGCTGTGGTTACAGCGTTTCTGAAATCAGTAGAATACGTATGCTGAGCATACGGCGGGAGAATAAGAATAGCCGAGAATAGAGAATGAGAATAGTGAGAATAGACCTTCGGGAGGGATACGCGCTTTTCGAGGTTAATAGATACAATTTTTGATGCTTTCTAATCGTTTCTTTTTTTCGTATTCCTTCTCCTATCCGGGTCAACATATTCAGATATAAATATATCTCCCCTTTTTGTTGTGATATTGTGTAATTTGTCCGAAATCTGAGGTAAGGGTAAAAGCTCTGGCGCCGGTATCTGTTGCCGTTGTTTTAAGAGCTTTGAGTTCCTCCAATCCATCCGCTTTGCTTTAAATGGCAGGAAATTCCGGTGGAAACCGATAATTTCCTCATCTCTGAGTTGCTTAATTTCCCAGGCAGTCATAAGTGGTATTC
This sequence comes from Candidatus Methanoperedens sp., assembly GCA_049301735.1. Lineage (GTDB taxonomy): Archaea > Halobacteriota > Methanosarcinia > Methanosarcinales > Methanoperedenaceae > Methanoperedens. Next base: position 3,182 of record JBAQLI010000166.1, on the reverse strand, counting down.
CTTGCTCAGAGAATCCTTTGCTGGTTTCTGTTCCTTCCCGCATGGTATGGGAATATGCGTATTCGGATTTTTTTCCTAAACACCGCTCTAGATACTCGGCTGTTGCTTGATTTGCTGGGCGGTAATAGATTTGTGTCTCCATATTATCTCTCAAGATGTTTGCGCGCGCTCTTCCGTATTCCGCTTCCAGTTGAAAGAGGGATTGAATGGCAATCCAAAGCGTTATTCCTCTTCCCACTACTGTTGTCGCGTGATCTGCCAAACTCGGAATGGCAGTTCTGCCCGCTTCATCAATGAGTAAAAGGGCTGGTTTACATTTGTTTCCCTGCGTCTTGTCATAGGTGGTTATCAATTCGTCAATTAGCGACCCCCACAAAAGCCTGACGAGTGGTGAGAGCGCAAGTAAGTCTCGCTCTGTCCAGCGAAGGTAAACAGTTATGGGTTTTTCTGAAAACATAAGTTCTTTCGGGCTAAAATCCGATCCGGCAAGAGAGCAGATAACGGTTTCTGTCAGAAGTGGTTCTATCCTGGCGGTTAATGTTCCCCATGCGGAGAGTAAAAATCTATCTTCAAAGTTTGCATCATCGTATTTCACATCGAGAAACTTTGTTGCCAGTTCCGGTTTAATAATATTGAGCCGTTCTGCTGCGCTTCGTAACCCCTTGCGGATTGTTTTTCTGACATAGGGAAAGGGCGGTTGCCCCTCTGAGCGTGCTGCAAGGAATAACTGAGTTAGCATCGTTATTGCACGAAGCGTAAAAATCTTGCCTTCTCCCTCATCCGCCTGAAACAATAAATGGGTTGCTGCCGAGTGGAGCTCGTCCTCTGTCATCTTCCCGTCCAGGGGATCAAAGCGGTGGCCGTAGCCTTGCGGGTCAATAACAATAACTTCGCCAAGCGAACTTCTGTACCCTGCTGTTTGCAGAAACAAATCTCCTTTAATATCATTGACAATAACTGAATGTTTCCAGGTTAATAATTGGCTCACTGCTAAGAGTCCCTTCCCGCCTCTGGTTGGTGCAACAATAAGGAGATTCCCAAGCTCACGCCTCTTAAGTGTTTGAGAGATACGTAAAATTTGATTGAAGTGAGCCTTTCCCAAAAGTAAACCTGATTCATCATGTTCGCTGCTCACAAGACTCTCAAGTTCATCCAGTCTCGCAAACCGGGCAATATGTAATTGTTTGTTCGCATGAAAGTATGCAAGTATTCGATTGAAAAACACGTACATGCGATACAAAAAACAATTCATAGAGATAGTTCTAATTCCTGTTTCACTCCTTGCTCCTGTTTGATTCCTTGCGCTGCGTCCCGTTCACGTCTTTGAAAGAGTGATGCCTCTGTTGCAGTTTGTCGAAGTAGCGCAAAATCGTTTGGGGTGAGCCTGCCCGAGATAAGCGCGATCACATGCGCATGCCGGTGTGGGGCATGGTCATTATGTATTGCCCCGACAAATTGGATAGCTTGCTGTAACCGCTTTTCTAAGCCTGACATAGTTTTTTCTGTAATCTCCCGCAGGTTCAAGTCTTTTCACCTGTCTTCCTGCTTCGGGTCAGGACTAATCACAAAACGAAAAAACTTCGTTCCTTCTGCAGCTTCATCAATTATGTCGTATGCCTCTCCCCTTTCCATGATGCCATCAAGACCAAACAGAGTGCGCATGACTTTTTGTCCGTCTTTACCTTTCCGATTCTGAATATACCGGACAGACGCCTTTATATTCACATTACTCTTTGTGTAGTTTGCTTTAACAATTGCCACTCCCCTACTCGGTTATTTTTCTTCCTCTATCTTTTCGGTAAACCACCTTTCAACCTCCACAATAATACTTTCAAGCTGTGGTGTTTTCGCTGTAATTTTGCTTTTTGCTGCGCTACTTGACGAATCAAGGATATGATCGAGGATATCCGGCTTTACTCCCGGTTGTCTGGCCAAGATATTTGTCACAAGGTTTCTTGTCTGCTCTGATGCAAACGCGACACGAACAAGAAGTAGCGCAATCCTTGTTGAATAGACTTTCATTTGACTTCGTATCTCTTGTCTGATAATCGGCTCAAGGAGTGCGCCATATTGCATATCTATATTTTGCTGGAGAGCTTTTTCAAGAAGCTTAGCACTCACTGAGGAGATTGATAATTTTTCTCTTGCTGCTATTCGTTGCAATTCTGCCTTTACTACGGGTCTGACCTGTATGGTAATAGGAACAAGTCTTCGTTTATCACTGGTACTCTTTTGTGAATGTGAATTTGCTGTACCCATTTCATGCGATCGCATCACTTTATTCAGTGATGCAGGCTGAGGCGAAGCTGTGCGATCGCGCCCAAACGCGCTCTTATCTTGCCTTACACCGCCAAGCGGTCATTGCATATCTGATGAAGGTGGTCGATGCAGATATACATTCTGTCTCATTTGTGCTAATGTTTTGTCCGTCATTGCTTTTTGACAACAGAGTACAAATATGTATCAAAATCCATATTAGCAGTCGATCTGTGTTTGATCAAGCTTGAGTATTTCTATGGGGTATTTTTCAGGGCTTGCCTGAATATTTTTAATGAACTAAAAACTATGAATTGTCCTGTTTATAATATTTAGGAAATCATTAAATATTAACGATGTATTTAAAAGATCACCAAATGAGATTATACAAGCCAAGAAAAACTAAAGAATATAAAGACCTCGAAGAAATTACATTTGCAATAGCTTTATTAGGTGGAATATTAGCAATTTTGTTGAAGGTTATCGATTATTTCAATAATTTTCCTCTTGAAGCGGAATCCATTTCAAAGCCTGTGGTTTTTGTTTTGATAAGTTTTTTATTAACAGAATTATCAATAATTTTTTTGTTTTTATTTTCAAAGGGATTTCAGTGTATGTAGATAAAAGAAGAAAAGATGAATTTAAACAAATTGCAGAGGGATTATTTGAAATTATTTTTATAATTTCATTTGTTTTTTATATTGCTTTAATATCGACGGTTTTTTTTAAATTTATTATTTTATTAGAAGGTTCAAGTTTGTACATTGTAATTTCTTTAATTATATTGGTAACTATTTCGCCATAGCGTCAAGATAGACTTGGAACTTATTAAATATATATTTTAAATTTTTATTATATACCTTTCGCTGCATCCTTAAAAAATCCTCAAAATCCAAAAGAAAAGGTCATATATTATGTAGTGTATA
>JBAQLI010000165.1:0-4421 GCA_049301735.1 Candidatus Methanoperedens sp. | reverse complement strand
GTCCATGTCCAATTTTCTGAAAACTTTCTTTTTGTCCTCTCGATGTTGAACCGTGAAATAAATACAAATCAAAAATCATATCTGTTGATGGCTACCTCTTGAATGTAAGTTTAAAAGAAAGAGACATTAATATTTCTACGGTATTTATAAGAGATGATTTGCCTGATGACGAACAAGAAATAAAAAAATTCTCATGGAGTTTCAAAAAGTATATTCCTTACCTTTATATTTCAGCTTATCGGGATATTGAACGAGAAATGAATTCTAAGAAAGGGGATATGTTTGAAATATTGCAGACATTCAATCCTTATCAAATTATGCCAATTCAAACATTGAAGAAAAAAGCCTTATCTAAAATTGATGAAGTTTCTATTGAAATTGAGAGGATTGGTTATTCAGAAGTCAAACATCCTTGGATTGAATTGAGGTCTAATGTGGAGAAGATCGATAAATCTACAAAGGAAGAAATTGATACTTTAATAAAAAGTATTGAATCCATCAAACAAAGTACCGAAAAAAATATTAATATTGTAGAAAAAGAACTGCTTATTAAGCTGATTAGCCAGTCAGAAAATCTTCTTGATATCCTACGAAATAGAATATTTATCCAAGATAAAATGGGTGTACTTAACGAAGATTTTAAAAAACTATATGGAATGAAGGATATTGAAAAAAATCTAAATGGACTATTTTCTGAATTTTTAGCAAATGATACAATCACTTTAGACATTATTTCGTCTAATGATGAAGATTTTCTAAGACAATTAAATATCGGTATAGGAGATTATTCGATATTAAAACATGGAAGCGGATATCAAAATCTTCTGAGTCTGACTCTAAAATTATTTAAGTCCATATATTATATAATTGGGAGAGAAGAAGTTGAATATAGAAGTTTTTTAATAGCTATTGAAGAACCTGAAAGTCACTTACATCCTCATTTACAAAGGCATTTCATTAAAGCTTTGAAGAATATCCAAGAAAAATTTTCAGAGAAAGATATCTCACTTCAATTTATAATATCTACACATTCCCCTTTTATTATTACTCCACTCACATTTGATAATCTAACTTTCTTGCGGTCTGGAAAAGATATTTCTCCTTATGCCATCAAAATTAATAAAAAACAAATTGCGACAGAAATCGTTACTATTTTTAATATTGCTGAGGAGAAGAAAAAGAGAAGAAAAATAAGCCAAATATATCAATGGATAGATCATTTATTTTATGATATTCCAGAAATATTTTTTGGTAGATGCATAATCATAGGTGAAGGAGAAACTGAACAAGGCGCTATTCCCATATTTGGTGATAAGATTGAAATGAATTTGGATAAATATGGAATTTCCTTTCTAATGGGAGAAGGAGATAGTCTAGTATATCCATTGAAACTATTATCATGTTTGAAAACTTCGTGGATATTAATTGTTGATAATGATAAGATAAAAACGCTTGAATCATTAAATTTATATCCATCTGATAATATAATTCCTACATCTAAAGAAGCTTTTGAATTAGAAATTATTTCAAAATCTCCATTAAAAAAAATACTTATAGCATTGGATTCAAAATCCCTTCTGGATAGCAATCAGAGACGAATTTCTGAGTTAAAGGGTTACTACCCTAGTATGAAAGGAAAAGATATTGAATCACTGGAAGATTTGTTGAAATATTTAGATCCGAAAGACATTGAAAAGTTTAAAAAAGATTTCGTCTTGAAGTGGATGAAGGATGAAAAGGGTTTGCCTTTTGGTAGAATTTTAGCAGAACTTCTTGAAAAAGATGAAATACCGACTGTTTACGTGGATGCAATTAAAAAAGCTGTTAAAAACATAGGTGGTATCAGCCATGAACCGGAAACCCATAATACTTGATGATGATCAGAAAAAAGCTGTTTATGCTCCAATAGAGCAATCCACACTTGTAATTGCGCCTCCTGGATGCGGAAAAACTTTAATTATGGCTAAAAGAATTGAATATCTTATTAATACTGGTTCTGTCAAACCCCCATTTAAAATCCTAGGATTAACTTTTACTAATGCTGCTGCAAATGAAATGAAAAATAGAGTAACAAAAGAAGTTCCAGGAGCAGAAGGTATTGTTGATATCACAAACTTTCATTCTTTTGCCTACTTTATTTTAAGAGCCTATGGTAATAGGGTTGGAATACCAAAAAATTTCAGTGTGCTTGGAGAAATCGAAAAAGAAAATATTCTATTGAAAATATTCCGTAGATATGAAAAAAGCATAGAAGATATTATGAATGCTCCTCCTGAATATAGAGGAAAGCTTCTTCAAAAAAACGAACCTTGGAGTAGATATAAAGAGTGGACTATAGAAAAAATTCTAAAAAATAATGAGGGATACATCGACGGTTCACATGAGTCATTATTTGGAACCTTACTCCAAGAATTCCGAACTACGCTAATAAAAGAAAATTTACTAGATTTTGACCATATTCTTTGGTATGCATATAATTTGTTAAAGGATAATCCTACTATTCTTGACTACTATCGCGCTTCTTTTAAGTATGTGTTAGTAGATGAGTTCCAAGATACAAATTCATTGCAATTTAAAATACTTTCATTATTAACTTCTGTAAAACTAGCATCTACAAGATACCTTCCAGCAAAGGTGTTTATCTTAGCAGATCCGGACCAAGCTATATATGAATTTCAAGGCGCTACCCCAGAAAACATTGAAATAGCGAAAGAGACTTTTCAATGCAAACTGGTTAACCTTTCCAAAGATTATAGATTTTCTTCTGATGGGGTAAGATTCCTAAAAAGTGCAGTTTCATCTTTTATGAGGGGAGAGACTTTAACAAAAAGTTCAGTAGACCAAACTCAAAAACCCGTTTTTGTTGCCTCATATAATAATGAGGAAGAAGCGCAATATATTTTGGATAAGATTATAACATCTAAGGAAAATGATATTCCACTTCATGAGATAGCTATCATAGCTTTTGCCCAATCCAGGTTGATTGAGTTAAAAAAATTACTCGATAAAGAAAATGTTAAAAATATTTTCGTTCCTGATTTTAAAGGAGTTAGCATTGAAAGAAATTATCATAAATTATTTAGAAAACTCGCTGATACAATAAACAAAACAGATACTGGATACCTGCATACCACTTTTGAAAAGGTCTGTGAAAATGAGAACTTCGATATAGAAAACGATGAAGTTATTAAAGTATTATGGAATGTTGCAAGAAGATACGATTATAATCAATTTAAATTAAAATCATTATGGGAAAAAAATCAGTTGTTTGCAAATGAAGTACTTCTTGAAATAAACTGGGGTCAAGTATTAACAGAAAAAGTTAAAAATAAAGTATTTCTTTCCACAACCCATGGCGTAAAAGGTTTACAATTTGAAGTTGTTATGATTTGTGGGCTTGAGCAATATTCATCTCCATATTGGCATCTTTGCAGTTCATGCGATAAAAATTATATGAGTACTGAATTTCTTAAAAGTGAGTTGCTTCAAAATTTAAAAATATTATATGTAGGCATTTCACGAGCAAAAAGTAATTTATATTTAACAAGTTCTTTAGCTAGCAACTATGGACGCTATAGACCTATAACTTGTATGCTGGCGCCATTTGCTGAAATGCTTGATCTAAATTTAAATGGCGGTAATTTTTGTTCTAACACGATTTTTTATAGGTAAGATTAAAACCATGTCTATGACCCCATTGGATCTTACGCCTTTGTTCTTACCCTTTATCATTTCCCAAAAAAAGTTTCATATCGAAAAAATTAATATAATGTAAATATATCTTATCGTAAAATATAATAAGGGATCATTATGAAGAAACTTGATATCAACCAGCTTGATGACAGCGATGAAGAGATCAGCGATATACTCATTTCCTCCGGCCTGAGCAGACCAGTTGCCAGAACCCTGGCATATCTTCAAAAAGTGGATACAGCTACATCCATTGACCTTGAGAGGGGAACAGGATTGCGCCAGCCTGAAGTAAGCATAGCAATGAGGCAGTTAAATCCATTTTATTGGATTGACGAGAGTGAAGAAAAGAAGCCAGGTAAAGGAAGACCGAATAAGGTATATTCGCTTAAAGTTGGATTTAAGGATATAATCGCGCACCTTGAAAAAGAGCAGAAAAAAGCAATTGATGATGGAATGGCATCGATCAAGCGGCTGAAGGAACTGGTCCGTGATTAAGTCTCATAATTTGATCATCTCTGCAACCCTATTCCCACAGAAAACACATTGGAGAAGCTTTGCATTTCCCACTGTGAAATACTGCATCATGTGACCGCATTTTTTACAGAATGCTGTGTCGCCTTTCAGTTTCAAGGCATCGATCGCCTGTCTGATTGAACGTAATTGCGTATCCTGTTCTTTATCAAGATACATCAGGTCTTCATCCGTGAATGTTATCGCCATATTATTTT
>JBAQLI010000164.1:0-13515 GCA_049301735.1 Candidatus Methanoperedens sp. | reverse complement strand
CACTATAATAATTCCTTAGTATTTCTATATTTCTATTTGTATGAAGGCAATTGCTTGTTAATAATCAAAAAAAGATATATTACCAAAGATTCCATAAAATATATTTTTTTATTTACCATTTAATTTGAAGAGGATACGATTTTTTCCTGTATTTGACCGAGTACTTAATGGAAAGAAGGATTCCCAGAAGATACGTTGTATACTTGCATCCATTCTCTGTGAAGATGTTAAAGTCGATGTCGTCCTCTTCGGAAAAACCCCCGGAAGCCATAGAGCCGGTTATAGCAATGCACTTGATGAAAGGACATAGCGAAGCATATTCAGTGGAAAAGAGCACAGCTTCTGCTTCGTATCTCTCCCTTATCACTCCATTGGGGAGAAGCTTCCTTCTGGTTTCAGAAAGAAGACCCTCACTTCCTTTCAAGCAATATATGCCGTTCTGGTGCGATACCAAATGCATAGAAGAGAGCGTTTGCCTGACCTGCTCTTCGTTTGACTCCCCATATATTAGCATCTTTGAGATATGATCGAGACACATCCCATACCCTCTCCTGTCAGCAAGATGCAGTGTAAGAAGAATTCTATCCGCAAGATTGCATTCTTTAAAATTTTCAGGAATTATTTTCCCACTCATAAAACCACATTTTATTGAATTAACAATTATCCTTTAAATGTTTTGTGTAATGCACTAAAATGATTGAATAAAATTTGAGATGAATAGTACCCCTTGAAATTGTAATATCTAACCCAAAAACAATTGTTGAAGTAGTATGAAGAAAGCATTCCAATTCAGGATATATCCAACTAAAAACCAAGAAGTAGCCCTGAATAGAACACTTTCCACATGCAGACATCTGTACAATGATTCTCTAGATTCCAGAAAAATGTATTCTCCCAGGTTCTCCAGAATGTCCTGAAACGTAGTTAACAATCAGCATTACCTGGATTTTTTCTTCGGCCTTGTAGAGTTTTTCCTGATAGCCTCAACCTTTGATCTTAATTCCTGCTGTAAATCTTCTTTTACCTCGCCTGAATAAAGGTCATACCTGGAAGCAAGCGATATTTTAGCTGCAAGGACTCGTGCGATCTTCCCGCGCTGCCATTTTGGGGCTGTATTAATGAGAGGATGCCTGAAAATAACACCGTGTTTCGGTGAAGGGGCTTTACCTTTTAAGTGTTTGAAAAGCGCATTGTTCGCACCTATTACCTGTATCGTGCTTGAAGGCATAAAAGCAAGCTTTTCAAGGCTCCCCGCGATACTCAAAAGGCGCGCCCCGAGTATGTGTCCTGTGATGCAGGTTATATTTGGCGCTATCAGCGGCATGTTTTCTTTCAGGTATTCTTCGATACGATCCCGCGTTTCATATGATGCCACAAGACTTGAAGAAAAGCTTTGCATTATTTTCAGGTCAGCGGCTTTTCCTGGTTCGTCCATCCCAATGATCTTTCGGGCAAGTTCTTCACCTTTCAAAATTGTATCCTCAAAATTCATGATGTACCATTCCCTGAGCCTTTCTGAAAGGACATTACCTGTCTCATTGAGGTCATCGATAGCTTCCACAGCAGCGATTATCCGTCTGTCTGGTGTCACGGTTTGCGCAACCTGTTCTTTTGCAAGCATGATTTCGAGTTCATGGAGCAATCTGTCATATTCATCATTCGAACCTGCAAAACCATATTTTACCGCCACGTCGCGAAGGTCTGAACCTGCGACATTTCCTCTTAATAACAATGGTTCATGGAGGAGTCGTTTAGTGATTGAAGAAAGGTCGTTCGGGAATATTTCGGCATTTATGATTGTATTATTTTCTACATTGAAAATCCCGAACCATGTTCGAATTTGCATGGGCTTGTATTTTACCTGAAAGTACTAAAACTTTCATGAAATGCTGCATAACATTATAAAGGGGAAAGAACATAATTAATTACTAATTATCATAATGATAATCATTGATTAACTATAGGGATTTTAATGTCAGATTATAAAAAAACATTAACAATAACAATAATTATATCTTTTTTTCTGAATGTTTTAATTATATCCGCTGGATCAAGTCAGGTTCCGGATAATTTAGACGATCACGACAACGATTCTATTCTATTAAAGAACGCAAAAATTGATACATCCTTTGCACAACCGTCAAAAGCTGTTCAGAATACTGCTATTGCTATTTCACAAAATCAGGTTGATGAGAGATACTATCTTGTACAATTCAAAGGATATACAAAAGAGGAGTGGAAGCAGGCTTTACGTACTTCGGGCGCGGTCCTGTATGATTATGTCCCCAATAATGCTTTTATCGCCATGATGAATTCATCTGTAAAATCACAGGTGGAGGCGCTGGATTCGGTGAAGTGGGTTGGAATATACGAGCCCGGATACAGGATAAGCCCTGCGCTTTCCTCATCAGCTGCAATTATGGGACAAGGATCAGTGAATGAAAATATTACGGTTCTCCTGTTTGATGCCAGGGATAATATGCGTATATCGGATGAAATAACAGGACTTGGCGGCAAGATAATAAGTAATTCAGGGGATAGGATCAGGGTCAGTATAGCAAAAACGAAGATTCCTGATGTTGCACGGATAAACGGGGTAAGCTGGATGGAAAAGTATGTGCAGCCTGTTCTTATGAACGATGTAGCAGCAAATATAACAACGGCATATTCTGTCAGGAATACGCATGGGTTGACTGGCGCAGGGCAGATCGTGGCAGTGGCTGATTCGGGATTAGACACAGGCGTTGATGCTCATGGAGTTAATGGTGATATTCATCTGGATTTCGATAATCGGGTAACATTTCTAAACTATTATGGGTCAAGCCCTGATGATCTCAGCGGCCATGGTACACATACGACTGGCTCTCTTGCAGGGAATGGTTCAAGATCAAACGGAAAATATAAAGGCATGGCACCTGATGCAAATATTATCTTTCAAGGGCTTGGAGATGATGTAGGTTCAGATTCAATTTATCTTACTGATTTAACTGGAATTTTTCAAGATGCCTATAATAGGGGCGCACGGGTACATAGTGATAGTTGGGGAGCACCTGCAGGGGGAGCATACGACAGTATTTCACAAGAAACTGATCAATATATATGGTCTAATAAGGATATGATCATAGTTTTTGCAGCTGGAAATTTAGGGAATGGAGATAATACGGTTACTTCTCCAGGTACCGCAAAAAATGCAATTGCGGTTGGGGCGTCAGAGAATCTCAGGATTGAAGGAGGAGGGAACTCGGACAATGTGAATGACATTGCTTACTTTAGTAGCAGGGGATTCACTGATGATAACAGGATAAAACCGGACGTTGTAGCGCCAGGAACTTATATTATTTCTACAAAATCAAGTCTCGCTCCAGATATCAACTATTGGGAAAATTTTAACTCTTTCTATGCATACAACGGCGGCACAAGTATGGCAACTCCAATCGTAGCGGGCACAGCAGCACTTGTAAGGCAGTATTATGTTAACAACAAGTCCATTTCACCTAGCGCCGCACTGATAAAAGCAACACTAATAAATGGTGCTATTAATATGAGTTTGCCAAAGAATGACCAGGGCTGGGGGCGTGTGGATATCGAAAATTCCCTGTTCCCGGCATTACCGCGAACTATGCGCTATTATGATAATAGTACAGGAGTAAGCACCTCGCAATATTGGAATGTGAGTTACAACGTGAACAACAGTTCCGAGCCATTTCGAGTAACGCTTGCATGGTCTGATTATCCAGGAGTTCCTTATGCAGGTATTACACTCGTGAATAACCTTGACCTGACAGTAACAGGCCCTGATGGGACATATTACGGGAACGGTGCACCGGATAACAGGAACAATGTGGAACAGGTTGAATTAATATCGCCGTCTTCGGGCTCATACACAATAAGAGTAAATGGAATAAATATCCCTCAAGGACCGCAGCCGTTCGCTGTTGTAATTTCAGGTGCACTGGATTTTCTTCCTCCCTCTGCAAGCAATGAGTTCCCCACAAATAATTCATACACGAACAACAACACTACAAATGCAGCAGTAAACATAACTGATAGTGTTTCAGGAGTGAACCTTTCCTCAACAGATATGATGATCAATGGTTCTTATGTCTCTTTTTCAAATACTCCCATATTTAACGGATACAGGATACAGAATGTAACAACTGTTCCTTATAGCGATGGGCGGGTTAATGTATCAATAAATGCCACAAATAACGACTCAAAATCGCTGATATATTCATGGTCTTTTATTGTAGATACAATAGCCCCGCAGGTTACCATCAACCCGGTCTCATACCAGCGCGGAAATGCAGCAAAAACAGGCAGCACCATAGAATTAAATGTCTCTGCAAATGATCCTGTGGTCAACAGCACTTCATCCGGCCTGAAAAATGCATCTGCGAATGTGTCTTTAATAAACAACACAGGAATGATAGCGCTCACAAATAATTCAGGTTTCTGGAAGGGAAATGTAACATTAGACAGATCAGAAGATGATGGTAATTATTCCCTGTATGTCTTATTTTCCGATAATGCAGGTAACATCAACAGCAGCGAGTACATTAATGTTTCAATTGATAACACACCCCCTTCAGTGGCAAATGTTTCCGTGTCTGTTTCTCCTGCAGTCATAAATCTCACAGACCCAATTAATATCACGGCAAACATTACTTCGCCTGACTCAGTTTCTCAGGTGAACCAGAGTGATATCAATGCGCGTATAACATATCCCAACGGCACATCTGTTAACTATCCCATGTTTAATGGCAGCGGTGATTTGTTCTATAAGAATTTTTCAGACACAGCGCAGTACGGCCTCTACAATGTTACTATTCTTGCCAATGATACTACAGGGAATACGAACAGCACTCAACAAACACGATTTACCACCTCCCGCATATCAAATCTGGTAGTAGTTACAGGATCTAATACAGAAACACTTACAGCTGCGCCATACTCAAATACAACTTTACGCCTTTACACTAATAATTCAAGCAATGGGACTATTCAAATAAGCCAATCGAAAGTAAATCTGACTTCTAATACATCCGATTTTTCCAATCCCGGCATATATGTGCTGGTAAATGCAAGCCAGGACATTCGAAACAATCTGACGTATGTAGTTCTCTCAGTAAATTATACGGACGCGGATGTAAGCTCTTTTGTGGAAAGTTCTTTACGATTATATAGATGGAATACCACATCATCCGGATGGGAAAAACTTTCCGGCCCGGGTTCACCTTCATTCGTAAATGATGCGGGCGTAGATACTGTCAATAATTTTGTATGGGCCAACCTTACAAACCTTAGCGAATTTGCAATAGGCGGCAACCTTTACACTCCACCGGCACAACAAATTGCTTCATCAGGAGGTGGCGGAGGTGGAGGCGGTGGGGGCGGCGCATCAGGTGAAAATTATTCCAATATTGATGTGACCGAGAAATACGACCTGTCGATCTATAAAGACAAAGTGACTTCCTACATGTTCAAAAACAGCAGCAATCCTGTAATGTTTGTTAATGTTACAGGCAATACCAGTTTTGGTGATATAACTGCAAGCATAGAAGTCCTCAGGTCTAATTCAACAATGGTAAAGGTACACCCGCTGGGAAATACATATAAAAATATCAATATCTGGGTAGGGTCATCAAGTTTTAACAGGCCAAAAAACATAAAAGAAGGAATTATCAGGTTCAGGGTATTGAACTCATGGCTTGAAAGCAACAGTATCACAAACATCAAAATGCTCATGTGGGATGGGAGTGATTGGAAAGAACTTGAAACAAATGAGATCACAAAAGATAATACTTATACCTATTACGATGCCAGTACGCAATCATTTGCAAATTTTGCAATAACGGGGACAACAGGCCAGACAGGTATGCAATTTTCGACTTCCCCTCTTTTGAAAAATGTGGAACCCGATCCCACTGAAAGCGTTAAGATAGTCGCAGGTTCGGCTAAGAAAGCACCGGGATTTGAAATTAGCACCCTGATATTATCATTATGTTATGTGTTTTTCCTGTTCAGGCAACAGAAGAAATGAGACTGCGGGCATCAAGTGTCAGAAGCCGTCAAATTAGCTATTTGATTTAAAAACCTATCTCTTTTTTAGCTATGACCTGATTTTATCGTGTAGAGATGGTATTTCACCGATAGATTTTAATACTTTGTAAATTCTTTTTTTATGAAATAATTTATAAAAGTGTTTAAAGGAGTCTCCTTCACAGACTCCCTTAAAAACTATATAGGCTTAAGAAATGTCTCGCTATGCCAATTTTTATTTTTCCTAAATTCAGATATAATGTATCTGCAATGATTAAATTTGCTGTAGTAAAATTCTTCAGGCAGCAGCCTTTCAAGAAAATCGTTTTATCAAAGGATGAGGCATAACTCCTTGGTTTTGAAGAAGGAACAGATGGGGAAATCTCGATACCTTCAGGTGGAACGCTTCATCATTTTGTCAGATACCGTTTAGGAATTGAGGGTATCTCCAAAATCATGGAAATGGTTGGTGAAAGAATCGTTAAACTTATAGATTCGAAAGATGCAAAATCGGATTCAACTCCGCTTGAAGCTTCAAGATACGATACCCATAGCGATTTCAATCCATACTATGAATGCAAGATGGATAAAGCCCATATTACAATGATAGGTACCTATCCGATATTTATGACCTACACTAATGGACTTGCTGGAGACTCCCCAGAGCTACCGTCGCATATAGCTGCTCTTTTAAAGATGAATGCGAAACTCAATGAATTTCGTCTTGATGGTGGCTACGATTCATTTGAAAATCATGCCGATTTATGGTACAAGCTGAAGGCCAAGCCATTGATCTCCTTGCCTGTAGATGCTGTAATCAATGAAGAAGGTGAACTCCATAGAATTGATCATTGGGCGAACAAGATGTGGAAGCTTGGCGGTTCTCGACACATGAAAATAGATGATAAGCTAAGATTTCTTTACGAAAACGGCAGGCAGGAACAAGTTGGTATGTATCTGAGAAACCAGAACCTCAAAGACAAAACCTTCCCAGATTCATGTAAGCTCAGACAGGAATGTGAACGAATCCATGGGCATATTAAAAATACAGTAAAATTCGATGTCAGGCGTACAAGGGAAGAAAGCAGGGAGCTGTATTCGAAGTTTAATTTCGTTGCATATCAATTGCTGTTGCTTATGAATTTACAGAACGGTATTTAACCTTTTTTTAAGTTAATTGGATGCTCTCTTTGGATGGGCTCCCGATGACCATAAACTTTATATGTAATAATGTTATTACTATCATGGTAATGATGACGTTTTAGTAAATAGTGTGCAGTATGAGAGTTAAAAACGACTTTTATTGCGACGGAAACGCACTTGCTGAAAACCCACCCGGGATGGTCGTTCTGAAGTCTCCGACAACACATTATAAGACGATCTGACTGATAAAAAATAATCTGTTCGGGATATGATGGT
Organism: Candidatus Methanoperedens sp.; assembly: GCA_049301735.1. Lineage (GTDB taxonomy): Archaea > Halobacteriota > Methanosarcinia > Methanosarcinales > Methanoperedenaceae > Methanoperedens. The sequence goes on along the minus strand of JBAQLI010000164.1, from coordinate 6,057 downwards.
ACAAAAGGTGAATTGAATGTATAGATGTAAGTTTGGAAAATTAATAATAAATCTAATGTTAGGAATGCTGATTTTCGTATCTATTGCAGGTACATCTATGGCGATCTACACGATACAGGAATTCGGAACGGATGGCTTCCGCTATCTGAATGGAACCGATATTACTGTATCCGGAAAAATCATGAATGAAAGCACACAGGAATCTGGCGTGAATATAACCTTGGAATTAAGTGATTCTAATGGGAGTCTGATAAATTCATACAGCGTGACGACAGATGAGAATGGCGATTTTTCACAGCTGATTCCTGCCAACCTAACAGGGAGTTATTCAATTACTGCATTTGCGCCGGACTTCGGATTAACCTCAGCCGCAGTCAACGTGGTGGTGTATGACGTTGACTCGATAAAATATGTGTATGCATCATTTACGACAGGAACAGTTTACGCTGTGAGCCTTAATGAGACAGGCTACGGGAATATAACTATTAATGGTACCCAATACAACTTTTCTGTTTCAACAGGCAACGCTGCATCAGTTGACGATGGTTCTACTACAGTGAGCAACATTGTAATAAATTCAAGGGTCAAGCTCGGAGGAAATAGTTATAATGTATTTTTCATAAACAGGTCAAGTGAAATAGTGCTTGCAAGGCTGGTGCAGCCAATGTTCACAGGCACAGAGGGTTCGAAAAATCTAACCCTGATCACGCTTGATTATTCGAATCATCCAATATCTGACAGGAATCTTACAGTCTATATAAGCAACAGCACTGGAGTAATGGACATTATCGCTATGTCTTCTACTGATACAAATGGGATAACCGGTTCAAGTATCAATATAACAAATGTCAGTGGAATATATAATATTCAGATCCTGGAAAACGGCCAGCCTCTTAGCTCTATCACTTACAGCATTAATTCGTATGACGTATCAGGAGATATTTTCTCAGCCGATTGGTCTCCTCAGCATACATTTGCACGGGGTCAGACCGCAATTATAGCAGCGAGTGTAAAGACAACTGCCGGTGCAATTTATAATAATACTCAGGCCAACGTAACAGCAAATATCCGCGGTCCCGGAGGATATTTGCAGCAAGTAAATATGCTATTTGAAGAAAACAAGTCGATGTTCTATTATAGCTATAATGTTTCAGACAGTGCAAACCGGGGAACCTATAATGTAGAATATTTGACCACAATCGGTACTGAAACCCTGAAAAGCTACGGAAGCTTTGATGTCAAAGGATACAATTTATTCCTTAAACCAATAGGCAGCGAAGTAAAAGAACAGGAAGGCTTCTCACCCGGTGAGCAGGGATATATATTAGTCAGCGGAACAGATCTTGGAACAGGGGAGATAGTTAACGTAGATTCATTGACTAGCGGCAGCAACAAGAGCAATTTTACTTTAAGTATAAAGAATTCAGAAGGAAAAGATCTAACAGGTTCATGGGATGTAATGAGTCTTGGTGCCTTTTTCAGTACTAAATTTGTACCGAATTGGCTGCAGGATGAAATAAATTCAAGGTCTCCCAATGCAAGTGTAATCAGTCTTACTGCCCCCGGTGCTGTTGGTATATATAATGCTAAAGTGATTGTAAATCTTAATGGGACCACAGAGGAAACCGGGACGAGTTTCGGGGTGCAGGATATTTTCCTTAATGCGTTTCCAGTAAGTAACGACGGGCTTTTTACGATGAGCGTTTCTTCGCAGGATAATGTAACACTTAATATAAGGGCATTCAATCCGAAGGAAATGAGAGAAGAGACTAATATAACAGCCGCAGGCATAGTGGAAGCATTTGCGGTTAATGAAGCTGCGGTCGTGACCGATAAAATGGAGAATCCGTCTCTGATTTCATTGCCTGGTGGTTCAAAGGGTCTTCGATTCTATAATAATGATACAAATATGGGATTCCACATGGTGAAGTTCTGGGCAAATATCACGAAATCAGATGGTAATGTAACCCAGGCGATGGGAACAGGATTTTTCGATGCCAAACAATATTTGATATGGGCTTCCCCCGTACTGACCGAATCAGGGAATTTCAGGACCTTCTCAGCTACTTCAGATATTTCAATGCGCGTTCAAGTCCTGAACACGGGATTCAGTGCTCAGAGCGGGAAACAGGTGAGCATTGATGAAGTGCGATATGGCCGGAACTGGGAGAAAGTTCAGTTTGATACTTATAATAATTCCGCAAATACGAGCGGCACAACCGATTCGAACGGCATAGCAAATCTCTCTTTTACCCCATCGAACCCGTTGAAGTCAGGATGGTATGATGTTAGGATAAAACTCACAACCACCGATGCTTCTGGCAATTATATTACAGATTACGGAAGAGGCTTTTTTGAAGTCAGGAATTTCATGTTCTGGGCACATCCTGCCAATTGGAACGTAAAATCCGGAGAGAATATATCCTTCAATTTAAAGGCCATAAACTCCACTGATATGGGAAGCAGTATCAATACCACGGTTCGTATTAAGAAAATACTTCACAGGAGCGACTGGAGGCAGCCTCTTTTGGAGGTTACAGGAACTCATACCTTAAACGGCAGCAGCACTGTAAATATCTCAACAAACATGAGCCAGGAAGCAGTTGTAGTGTACACAGGAGGATCGACTACAAAAGCAGGTATTTATGAGTTCATATTCGAAGCAACGGACCCTGCAAGCGGCGCTATCGAAGAAACACGTTCTATGATTGAAACAAGGCCATTCGTGTCGTGGGTAACTCTTCCGGGTGGTCAATGGAATAACAGGTTCGGAGTTAATAGGACCATCAGCCTGATTGTACATGCAAGCAGCAATTACGGCGATGAAGCCAACTCTATCGTATTGAATTCGACCAGGACAAATATAACTTCAGTCACAAAGATGGGAATGTTCGGAGGAACCCCATACAAGAAGCGTTCTGACCTTAATATAACGAATGTTAGTCAGGATGGCGACGGCAAATCAGTTAACATAACTCTTACCCTGACAGACTGGCAGGAAAGCGGTTATGACATGCAGATAAATGCTGTGGATAACAGCGGAAGCGAGGTAATAACACACTTCTGGATAGAAGTCGAGGTTGCCACTGTAGGATTACCGCAATTCTACAGAGTGATGATACCCAGCGACAGGATTGTTACAAATAGAACATCATTCTATCTTGGCGATTCTCCTGCTGAAAAAGTGGGAAATATGGAATATCCGGATCTCACAAGTGATGTTGCTTCGAATTTCAGTAATGCAAAGATAGGATGGAAAAACGTACTTGGGAATGAAATGGAATGGATGGAATGGGGCCTGCCTGAACAGCCGCGAAATTTCTATGCTCTTGTAAACCTGACTGAACCAAGAAAGCTATATATCAATTACTTGAACGCCAACTTCTCAGACAATAATGTTTCTCATACTCAAAATATGACCGAGGGAGAAATTTTCAATGAACTGGATGATGGCTATAATACTGTACGGCACTGGACTGTGAAATCCATCAGTTCAGACGGAAGTGTGGTATTAGAAGGTATAGACTCATTGAGAAATACATACATCATTGATCCCCTGTTCAGTAAGTCGGGCAAATTCATTGTATCCCCCAATATGCAGGATAGCGAGTGGCTGAAAGTTGATCTTGATGGCAATGATGAATATTTCCCGCAGTGGAATAACAGGAATAATATGTATTATATATTACTGGCCGACAGCACAACAGCCGGTATTTATGATACTGTCTGGATTTCAAACACAACGAACTTTACAAAAGACGGGATACAGGCAAGCAACAGCAATACTCCTGTAACATTTGGCGGAGACCCGATTTATTTCATTAACCTCATGAAAGAAGGCTCGGATTATATGGCGCAGTTCACAAGCTATACTACCGGATTTTACGGCATGTGGCTTGGGACGTTTGAGAAAGGAAGGCCTGTCAACATACCTTTCCTTGTCCAGGAACCCGGCTCGACCACAGGAATACCCAATGCCAATGTTACTGTTAACAGGCTCACATGGTATACGCCCGGGTCTGATAAACCAATCTCACCTGTTTCAGCGACCACCAATGCAAATGGTCTTGCTCTTGTCAGTCTTAATACTTCAGATATTCCTACCGGGCAATACCTGATAGGCTACAGGGTGGAATTACCAGGAGGAAATGTAAAACAGGCCACTGAGAACTGGAAGATGCCCGGCATCGAGATAAGGAAATTCGTGGTTGAAGCTGAATTCGGTAATGTTGGAACAATATCAACGCATCTTCTCACCAATGGCAGCGGGATCGATGTGCTTTATGGCACAAGGATAGAACCCAGAGGTGCCACATCTGCGTATCGGTTTGGACCGAATCCCATGATATACAGGATTGGATGGCCGTTCAACATGGAAAACGAGTATTACTATAATGCTTCTGACGGACGGTACTATGCCGGATTTGACGGGCAGGACACAACCGGCGCTCCTCTGAACAACAACAGTATAAATCTCACAAGACAGGAAGCGAACACCACGTATAACTTCACCCGGTTCATCCTCGAAGGAACAAATGAATCAATAACCGGAACAGTTCCAGAGACCGTCTTTGGTTATTGGAATATCAGTATCTGGGGTGATGGTACCTATGGAAATGATGGCGAAGGAGCATGGGTTGGCCTGAGATTTGATTATTTGCTTGATGGTGCGCAGGACTTAAGGGAGAATTTACCCTCTGAAAATAGGTATCGTATCGGAGACAGGATTTTCTGGGCTCCGGGTGAACTCAATGTAGTTATCACCGCAATAGACCTGACCTCTCCGGGAACGGTCTATTTCGAGACATTCAATCCAAAAATCCTGTACCAGTCCGAAAGCCTTAACATACTGATAGACGGTAACGAATCAAACGGTGAATGGGCATCAGGCGGTGTGACAAAGTTATCATACGGCGGCTATGATGTGTTTGGCTACAATGACGCGGCTGATCTAACCACAATGAATAGCCAGGAATACGGACCTCCGTATTGCCAGGGCTGCTGGAGTCCAACACTTGACCATGTGCTGCTGGTTAACGGGTCAAACACATATATGTACAGAGTCGGTGTGCCGATACCCGAACTGGGTAATAGATCGGTAGGACTTGTATCCGAATGGGCAAGTAAAATGATATTTGTAAACCAGAGCCTCGGTCTTGGGATATATCCATATACGGACTGGGCGCCTGACGGCGACAGCTATTATGTGGGCACGTTTACAGAGCCTGATTTGAAGATCGACCTGAATTATAATGGTTCGAACAGTGACAACCGTACCTATTACATCAGGCTTGAAGATGGCAGCAAAAATGGCGTTTTCAATGTTACAAGAGGGATATTTGATGACGATACGGACTTTATCGAGGCGCAAACCTTTAGTCCAAATTTCTCCGGCCCACTTGATATGTTCCAGAGAGAACAGGGACAGTTAGTGGATACAATGCAAAACAGAAATCTGGAAGAAAGGTATCTCAATCTGAATACCCTCCACGGATGGCCTTTTGGCGTGCCTGAGGTAACATACAATGGCGACTATGCAAACCTCACTACGTTCAGTTCGCGATACGAACCTTATGGTTTAACAGAGAATGTTACGATGTATTTAAGCGCGAAGACCTTTTCAAATGAACCAATAAGCGGCAACATCTCGCTTGAAAAACTGGTCGTTCTTTTCAAAGTGAACCAGAGTGATATAGGAGGAGGTATGGGAGGTAAAGAAGGTGGACCAGGACCAGGTACATTAAGTGAACCGGGTCCGTCAGGCGGCTCAGGAGGCGGCGGCATGGATGGAGGTAAGAGCATGCCGGATGTTTATACCAGTATCGATGTGACTTCACCTATTGTAAATGGTATTGGTGTATGGGAAATAAATTATAGTATACTACAACCTGTCGTAGGAAGCTTTGATAGCGGGCAGTTCGTGGCCATGCTCAATATCACAAATGAACAGGGCGATTTCGAAATCATTGAACGGCAATTTATGCTGCAAAACCGCTCCTCATTCGGAAAGAGCGAATTCGGGTGCCCGCCCCCGGGCCCATGCGGACCATCCGGCGG
>JBAQLI010000163.1:0-3795 GCA_049301735.1 Candidatus Methanoperedens sp. | reverse complement strand
TTAGGTTCGATAAAAGTTATGCTTTTATATTCTGCGAGATGATATATCTCTGGGGTTCTACCCCACCCCTCATCTGTTGTCATAAATTAGAGTGAGGGGTTTATTATGATTTATTGGATGGGCTCGTTCATGGAACACTACCACAAGAGAAGTAATGTGGAAACGGTATTCCATATGATAAAATCTAAGTTTAAAGACAATCTCAGGAGTAAGGATAAAGTAGGACAGACAAACGAATTATTATTAAAGATTCTTTGTCACAATATCTGCGTGGTTATTCAAGAGATGTTTGAATTGGGGATTAATCCACAATTCAATCTTTCGATTCAGTCGTCTGATATTGCTCTTTAACATCTTTGTTTTTTAAAATATGATATTATTATAATAATATCATATTTTATATTAATGTGTTTTTCCCCTTATGTGTACCTTCACAACTTTTTCTGAATCTTTACCAATGAATTGTACAAATATACAATTTCCATCCTCGATATCGTATCTTTCATTTTCTAACAATTGCATTTTGAGTGTATCCTTTCTATCAAATTCAATTATAGCATATCGTTTAGATTCTTCATGAATAGTATCAAGGAAAGTTGCTTGATATGTTCCTACTTGAGTGGATTTATTCAATCTTAGTTCTGCACTGGTCTCTCCACCAAGATCAGTCCATTTGCCTCTAAATGTTGGGAATGTACTATATTCTGACACTTTAACACCTTTAAATCCTTATTATAATTAGCATTCTATTAAAACCTTTCAGTATCGATGACTTTCCACCACTTTTAGTGCAGACGTTTTACTTTTGGGCGTAAGGTCGACTTTAACGCAATGCTGATGTATGAAGCCCAAACAAACCTAAATCTTATATAATAGAAATGTTATAACATTGTTATAACATGCTACGAAATATCATAAAAATAGGAAACAGCCAGGGAATCATAATCCCGGGAGATGTTCTCCAGGGAATGGGTTATCCTGTGACAGTGGAAATAATCCCGACTAAAGACGGTATATTCATAAGGCCGATAGCTGGCAAAACCATCAGGCGTAAGCCAAGGAATAAGGATGAAATCGATGGATTATACGATTTAATGAGATCAAAAATAGAAAAGAATATCAGTACTGGAAAGACGCGGTGGATCGGAAATAGGGAAATGGAGCGAAAATTATAACCACAGGATTAGAAAAAATATCATCTATAGAGAATTTAGTTGATAGAAAAATATATTTCATGGGATTGTTGACACAAGAAGCTGAAAAAAGACATGTGCAGCCTATTGTTGTGGGCGGTTCGGCTGTGGATTTCTATACTGAAGGAATTTATCCGAGTTATGATATAGACCTTGTAAGCGATAGAAAAGTGATCGGGGAAATATTGGAAAATGTATTCAACTTCAAAAAAAGCGGAAAGAATTGGATAAACGAACAAATAGGTCTTTATGTAGAGATTCCAGGTAGTCATCTGGCTGGAGATAAAGATAAAGTAATGACAATAAGAATTGAGAACATGAAGGTCTATGTAATTGGAATTGAAGATCTGATAATTGACCGTCTTAACGCATGTGTTCATTGGAAATCTCAAAGAGATTGTGATCAGGCACAATATATGATCAGATATTATCGGGATCGGATAGATTTTGAATATCTGGAAAAGAAAGCCAGGAATGAGGGTATTCTGAAGAAATTAAGAGAATTTTGCAAAGGATGAAATTATTTTTTAATATTTCTTTCCAGCATTTTGCGTTTTCTCTTTAGAGCCGAGATACTAAGATAATAATATAACCATACAACAACAGCGCAGATCAAAAGGAATCCAAACATATATAACAAAAGTTCCGGTGTATCCCTGTAGTGATATCTTACCCTGATCTTTTGTCCTGTTGGATTATTCCAGATGAGAACTTCTCTTCCCAATACGTCATGTGTAATGTTATCCGGACCTGGCTGGATATATCCCAGGAACATGGTCCCAGCTGTGAAATTTTCAGGTAAAACCACACGTATTGTACCATTACCTGTTGGGATATAGGTAAAATCCTGCCCTCCTGGCCTGGTATATGCCACAAACCCTGAAAAATTGGTACTGAAATTAAAATGTGCATAATTTCTGCCCATAATTGTCTTTATCGTCACATTTACACTGGCATTATTTCCTCGATAATCTACTGCTACAGGATTCCTGAAAGTCTGGATGCTATCTTCAATCCTGTAATCAACGGATGTCTGGTTAATGACATTTTCTATTACCTGGGTGGAAGAGAGATTCAGATAAAAAATAGTAGTATTTTCCATGCCTGGAAGTTCATACTGCATAGGGTCGCCAGTTTTAACATCAGGGGAAATGCATCCGGCCACCAGAACAGAAAAGATGATCAGACCAATAATTAATTTCATGAATGCTCCAACATGAACAATACAACCCTTAAATATTGTCCTTTAAAAACTTAGTTGATAATATACAATTATAATATTCGTTAAGGAAGAAAATGGAACCACTGAATACAGGAGTAATTGGATTTGATGAAATGCTAAAAGGAGGTATCCCGAAAGAACATATTGTTGCAGTTCTCGGTTCACCCGGTACAGGTAAATCCACTTTTGCGCCGCGAACATCTTTTTAATTTTGCAGAAAAAATCAGGGAACACGGAATAACTGTAATCATGACTTCAGAAACTAACAATATCAATCCGTATAATTCAAAATACGGGGTTATCGAGTATATTGCAGATGGTGTTATTTTATTAAGGCAGGTAAGGCAAAACGACCTCCAGTCAGTGGCAACAGTGATCGAAGTCTCAAAAATGAGACGTATTGAACATTCAAAGGACATCAAACCTTATTCCATAACAAAAAACGGGATAGTTGTCCACTCTGAGGCTGAAGTTTTCAGTTAGGGAAGATATTAAACGACTAAGTACCTATCCGAAAAGTAGAAAAACAATGACATAGAGAAATAATGTAGTAATGACAACACGAAAAATCGGACGTGACTACGAGATATATGATGAATTATGGAAGAAGATAGAACCATTAATACCGCCACCAAAGCCAAAAAAGAAGGCTGGAAGACCTAGAAAGGATGATAGGAAAATGATGACTGCCATTTTTTATATCCTTCGCACAGGTTGCCAATGGAAAACGTTGCCGAGATCATTAGGTGCACCAAGCACTGTGCATGATAGATTCCAGGAGTGGAGGGAGGCTGGATTATTTGAGGCAATGTGGAAAGCAGGTCTGATGGAATATGATATGAAGAAAGGAATAGAGTGGGAATGGCAATCCATGGATGGAGCAATGACAAAAGCTCCCCTGGGTGGAGAGGGAACAGGAGCAAATCCAACAGACAGAGGGAAAAAAGGTACAAAAAGAAGCATGCTGACAGAAGGAAGTGGCATACCTCTTTCAGTGGCTGTGGACGGTGCCAACCGCCATGATAAAAAGCTTGTAAAAGGGACTCTTGATGCCATAATTATAGAAAGACCTTCTTCCAATAACGTATATCAGAATATGTGTATGGATAAAGGATATGATTTCCCCGATATCAGAGAATTGGTAGAAGATTACGGCTATACTGCACATATCCGAAGCCGTGGAGAAGAAAACAATGAAAAAAAAGATTCCAGGTTATAGAGCAAGGAGATGGGTAGTGGAAAGGACACACTCATGGCTGAATCGTTTCAGAAGACTGCTTATCAGATGGGATAAAAAGCTTGAAAACTATCTTGCATTATTACACCTCGCATGTGCATGGATAACATTCAGAGCATCCGGACTTTTCGGATAGGCTCTAA
>JBAQLI010000162.1:0-12193 GCA_049301735.1 Candidatus Methanoperedens sp. | reverse complement strand
ATTTTAGCGATCTTATTTCCAATTATAATCCTGGTTCTTATTCCTTCAGTCACGGAAGGAGTTCTGTTCCTGGGTATAATGCTTGTTCCATTGGCACTTTTTTCTATCGTGATAATATATCCCATATCAAGCCTGGAAGGAAAAAAAAAAGAAATTGACAATAACATACATTATTATATTACACACATGGGTGTTCTTGCTACTTCCCAGATGTCAAGAGTTGATCTGTTACTCAAGCTGTCACATACTGAAGCTTATGGTTATCTGGCAAAAGAGACAGGAAGGATATATGCTCTTATTTACTACTGGCATGTAAGTTTCCCGGTTGCATGCAGGTTCATAGCCCAGCGGACACCTTCCATTCTTTTTTCGGACTTTCTTGACCGGATGGCGCATTCTGTCCAGTCAGGACAGGAGTTTGGAGAGTTCGTGTTATCCGAGCAAACCGTGGTAATGAAGGATTTTGTGACCATGTACCAGGACTCTTTGAATTCTATAGATATGATAAAAGAAATGTTTATTTCAATGTGCATGTCCCTCATATTCATAGTAGCATTCGCGATTATCATGCCAATAATCACGGGCATGGATTCCATATTACTGCTTGGCGGCGCAATAGTCTTGTTCATAGGTACGGAATTTGTAATATTGTTATATGCCAGGTCAAAGGTTCCTGCAGACAGGATATGGCATACACTTGAAATCGAGACAACTGCTGACCGCAGGATCAAATGGTCTATGCCAGTTTCTTTATTCCTCTGTATAATCGTTACGGGAATTGTTGTTCCATTTTCTAAATTACCAACAACTATACTGTTTGCCACTTCGTTAACTCCGTTATTACTTACCGGACTGATAGCGCGGACTGAGGAAAATAAGATAAAAAGGTATGATAATAATTTTGGAGCCTTTATCCGTTCTCTTGGTGGGGCTGCAGGGTCAAGAAGCGGACTTATTCTTGAATCACTAAAAGAATTGACTTCTCATGATTTCGGCCCGCTTTCAGAAAATGTAAATAACCTGTATAAGAGACTCAGAACAAGGCTAAGTACTCCGCGTTCATGGGAGCATTTCGCTGCAGGAACAGGGAGTAATCTGATTGAACGTTTTGCAACGATGTTCGTGGAAGGAACAAATGTGGGTGGGAAACCAGCTTTAATCGGAGATATTATAAGCCACAATTTTATGAGTATACTTTCAATGAGAAAATTGAGATATAGCAGCGCTTCAAGCCTGATAGGCGTGCTTTATGGCATGACCGCAGGAATTGCAGCGACTATGTTCCTTGCTGTGTCTATAATTGCAATGCTGGCAAAAATGTTTTCAAATGTTTCGATACCTGATATCGATATAGGGATTTCAATTGCTACTATCTCTGCCACTAATATTCCACTGATGATAACTATGCTTATGATAATGATGGTGTGTCATTCACTTATGTCTGCAATGCTAATAAGAATTGTTGATGGGGGTCATCATTTTAATACTTATACTCATTTTGTAGGACTTGTCTGGATTTCCGCGCTGACTGCTGAATTGACAATTCAGGGGATGGGGCCGCTGTTGGGTATGTAATGATAATGAGATCACACTAAATTTCACACTTTTGTATATATCGAGGAAAAATGATCGGAAAGATATTGATTGTTGATGATGCACCTTTTATGAGAATGATGCTGAAAAAAATCCTTGCTCCGAGTGGAAATGAATTAATTGAAGCTGCTGATGGATCGGATGGGGTGTCCAAATATAAGCAACATAAACCTGACCTTGTGTTCCTGGATATAATGATGCCAGATGTTGACGGGATCGAATGCCTGAAACAAATAATGGCACATGATAGTAATGCTAAAGTCATTATTTGCAGCTCGATAGGGCAGCAGGCGTTAGTAAATGAGGCAATTAAAATAGGTGCAGGGGATTATATTATCAAGCCATTTGATGCAGCAAAAGTTCTGGAAATTCTTTGCAAAAATATGCCAGCCTGATCTTTCAGACTGCTGAATTGACACGGATGGTGGGTAATCATGTAATATCACACAAATATCACACTTTTGTATATACTGATGTGGTTGAGAATAGCATGTATAATGAAATCAACTTTAAAACATGGAAATCAAAAATAATATCTCGGAGGAATAATGGCTGGAAAAATATTACTGGTGGATGATGCGGCATTCATGAGAATGATGCTTAAAAAGATCATTGCACCAACAGGACATGAATTATTAGAAGCAGTCGATGGTTCGGACGGTGTTGCAAAATACAAGGAACATAAACCGAATCTTGTATTCTGCGATATAGTCATGCCAAACGTTGATGGTATTGAATGCCTGAAGCAAATAATGGCTTTAGACAGTAATGCAAAAGTCGTTATGTGCAGTTCAATCGGACAGCAGACTGTAGTAAATGATGCAATCAAGATCGGAGCAAGGGATTTTATTGTGAAACCATTTGACGCAGCAAAAGTTCTGGAAGCTGTTTCCAAGAATATGTGATCAGGTTTTACCAATGTCCAGAATAAGAGTTCTTGTAGTTGATGATTCAGCGTTCATGCGCAAAATCATTATTGATATTCTGGCAGCTTCTCCTGATATAGAAATTATAGGCAAGGCAAAAAACGGACAGGATGCAATAGAAAAGATAACTCACCTTCGGCCTGATGTAGTCACCATGGACGTTGAAATGCCTGTTCTTGACGGATTACATGCGCTTGGTTATATAATGAGTGAGTGTCCCACGCCAGTTATTATGTTAAGTGGTGCGGAATCAAAACAAGCCGATCTTACCTTGACAGCGTTTCAATATGGCGCAGTTGATTTTATCCAGAAACCTTCAGGGAACATAAGCCTTGATATGGCCAAGATAAAAGATGAATTGATAAAAAAAGTTAAAGCGGCTGCAAATGTAGCGGTCCATAAGCTTGGGTTCATAGAAGAACAAAAAGTAAATGTTCGCAAGAAAGAAAAGATCGAATCCATACAAAGAATCAGGACTAAAAAGATAATAATAATAGGTTCTTCCACAGGCGGACCCAGGGCATTACAGCAAGTCATACCCTTTTTACCTTCCAATCTTCGTGCTCCTGTCCTTGTTGTACAGCACATGCCTCCCGGATTTACCAAATCCCTTGCAGACCGTTTGAATTCCCAATCCATGCTAAAAGTGAAAGAGGCTGCTGATGGTGATATTCTGGAGGTAGGAACTGTTTATATAGCTCCCGGGGATTTTCATATGATCGTAAAACAGCAAAATATTAATGGCGAGCTTAGAGAAGTAGTCACACTCACAAAGACTGAAAAGGTACAGGGTGTACGGCCTTCTATTGATGTTCTTCTTGATTCTGTGGCGCCGATCTTTGGAGAAAATACACTTGGGGTAATACTTACAGGAATGGGTTCTGATGGAACAAATGGTATCAGGAAACTAAAATCAGCAGGTGGCAAGGTGATAGCCGAGGATGAGTCAACATGCGTGGTTTATGGCATGCCAAGGTCTGTGATCGACCAAAAACTGGCAGATCACATTTTACCAATTAACAAAATTGCTCAGGGCATAACGGAAAATATATAGAGGAAATAATTATGGATGACATGGATGAATATAAAGAAATGTTCGCAGTTGAATCCGCGGAACATCTCCAATCAATGAATGATGCACTTCTCAGTCTTGAAAAAGATTCGGCGAACAGTGAAACCATAAATGTAATGTTCAGGGCAGCCCATACCCTCAAAGGCATGTCTGCAACAATGGGTTATACCAATATTAAAGAACTTACCCATAACATGGAAAACCTGATGGACAGGGTTCGAAAAAATGAGATAAAGCTTGACTCCTCTGCAATAGATGTCCTTTTCGAATATCTTGATACACTTGAAAAAATGGTGGAAACGCCGGAAAAATCCTCAGAAATTGATATTGTTTCTCTCATTGGCAAATTATCAAGAAATGATTATATGTCTGTTCCATTAAAGGATGAGCAAATAGTTTTAACTAATGCAGCACAGGAGGCTATTTCGAATGATATTCCGGCCGCAGGCATTAATGCGCCTGTTAATTCCCAGGAAAAATCCGAAACCGGCTGCAATATTTATGAAATAACTGTGACGCTTCATGAATCCTGCATGCTTAAATCTGCCAGGTCAACAGTAGTAATGAGAAACCTATCTGAGATTGGCGAGATCATTGAAACAGTTCCTCCGATAAAGGATATGGAGGATGAAAAATTCGATCGGGAATTCAAGGTCATAGTTTCGACAATAGAAGATGCCAAAAAATTAGAAGATGCAGCAAAAAAAGTATCCGAGATCTTAAAAGTGGAAGTTAAACCCCACACAGGCTCTAAATCCAGGGAAAAAATCGAAGAAAAAACATGTGTCACCGAGGGGAGTAAAACCTCTATAAAAAGCGTACAGAGTGTACGGGTAAGCATAGAACGCCTGGATTCGTTGATGAACCTTGTAGGGGAACTTATTATAAACAAAATTCGATTAATGCAGCTTGCCAGTGTGCATAAATTGGATGATCTTGAGGAGACGCTTGCCAGTCTTAACCGCCTTACAAACGACCTTCAGGAAGAGATCATGGCATCAAGGATGGTGCCTATTGAACAGATATTTAACCGGTTCCCGAGAATGGTAAGGGATCTTGCGAAAAATCAGGAGAAAGAAATCGATTTGATCCTGGAAGGCGGGGATATTGAACTTGACCGTACAGTACTTGATGAAATTGGAGACCCGCTTGTGCATATCCTGAGGAATTGCATTGACCATGGTATTGAATCCCCCGAAGTAAGAAAACAGAACGGCAAGAACGAGAAAGGAACGGTCAGATTGACTGCAAGGCGGGAAAAAAATCATGTTGTTATTGAAGCAGTTGATGATGGCAAAGGAATGGACCCGCAAAAAATGAGAGAAACTGCTGTAAAGAAAGGATTGATGACACAGGAAGAAGCAGCAAAACTTTCCGATACTGAGGCGATAAACCTGTCATTCATGGCAGGATTCAGTACAGCTGAGAAGGTAACAGAAATCTCCGGAAGAGGAGTAGGAATGGATGTGGTGCGGACAAAGATCGGAGGAATGGGCGGGTCAATTAAACTCGAATCTGTCCTGGGGAAAGGAACAATGATGAGACTCAAGCTTCCTTTGACTGTTGCAATCATTCATTCACTGATGGTTAAGGTTGGTTCGGATATCTATGCCATACCTATTACCAATGTTATAAGGGACCTGTCAATTAAGAAAGAAGAAATAAAGACGATCAAGGGTGAAGAAGTAGTTCTGATAAGGGGAGATGTCCTGCCTCTGGTTCGATTACGTAAGCTCTTTGACATTAAAGGCAATGGTTCTGAAGAACTTCTTGTGGTTGTAGTTGAACGCGCAGGCAGTAATGTGGGGCTGGTAGTAGACCAGGTTATCGGCCAGCAGGAAGTGATAATCAAGAACCTTGACAATAACATATTAAAAGGAGTCAAAGGATTTGCAGGAGCCACGATCCTTGGGGACGGCAATGTTGCTTTGATCCTTGATGTAGGGACATTACTATGATGAATTTACTAACAGACATCATACATGAAGATGAGAAGGAATTTTCAGAATTGAAGTCTATCATTAAAAGAAAAATCGGATTTAACTGTGAAGACTATAAACAGCCTCACCTGAAGAGAAGGCTTGCTGTAAGGCTTCGTGCGACCGAGTCAAAATCTTATAGGGATTATACACAGATGCTGTTAAAAGATGAGGATGAGGTGAACAAGCTCAAAGAAACATTAACAGTAAATGTCACGGAATTATTCAGGAACCCGGAAACATTTGACTCTGTCCGGAACAATGTACTTCCGGAATTGATCAAACAAAAGGGAATTAATAATAAAGTTATCAAAATATGGAGTGCAGGATGCTCAAATGGTGAAGAACCTTATTCGATCGCAATTATGTTGAATGAATTTCTTGGACATTCAATCAAAAGATACAATATTTTGATACAGGCTACAGATATCGATGATGACTCCATTGCGAAAGCAAAAACGGCAATATTCCAGCCAAAACAACTTGAAAAAATAGGCCAGGAAAGGATCAACCGGTTTTTCGTAAAGAAAGATAATAATTACCAGGTCATTGATGAATTAAAAAAACTTGTGAAAGTGAAACGCCATGATCTGATTTCAGGACCGAAATTTTCAGGTTTTGATATTATATTTTGCAGGAACGTTACAATTTATTTTGAACAAAGTTTGCAGGAGATATTATATATGAATTTTTATAATGCCCTGAATGATGGGGGATATTTTGTTATGGGAAAAACTGAGACTCTGGTAGGGCCTTCAACCCAACTTTTCAAACGTTTTGATTTGAAAGAAAGAATATTTCAAAAGAAGGAAAAAATATGACTGATATAAAAACGCTCACGGATTTCCAGAGCGACGCACTAAAGGAAGTTGGAAATATTGGTATCGGACATGCGACAACTTCCCTTTCCCAGATGGTAAATAAACAGGTGGGGATATCGCTTCCCGAACTTAAATTAATACCTTTGATCAAGGTGCCACTGCTTGTGAGAAATGAAGACCCTGTTATCGGGATAATACTTGAACTCAAAGGGGATGCAAAAGGCTTTTTGCTCCTTTTATTATCAAAGCCAACGGCAAAGTTTTTGGTAAGGCTCGTAATTGGTGAAGCCGATGTAACAAAAGGATTCGATGAAATGGAAACATCAGTCCTGAAGGAACTGGGTAATATCATGGGGGGTACATATATTTCTGCTCTTTCAAATTTCCTGTCAATATCGATAGGTTTGTCCCCGCCATCAGACGTATATGATATATCGGATGCAATAATTAACCAGGTTGTATGCCTGATGAGCCCGGATGTTGAAGATGTTTTATTCCTCAAGACCCAATTTGATATTAATTCTGAAAAAATCGACGGGAAAATATTGATATTTACTGATTCCAACTCTCTTACAAAGATGCTTGAGGCTATCAATAAACTGGTTGGGAAGTGAACTACCGCCCTACAAGCAGGTGGCTTCCTGTTTCATAGTATCTATGCTTAGATTAATCAAGCAGGCTTGAATTCCCGCAGTTCCTGCGGTTTTATAATTATAATATTAATACATCATAATGATAAGCATAATTATACTGCTTAGTTATATCTGAATATAGACGAATAATATAAATTATGGATCCAAAACCTGAAAAGATAATTATTGGAATTGCAGAACTTGTAGTTGTTCATAATCCTGCGGTACTTGTTACCATTGGTCTTGGGTCTTGCGTGGCCATCTCAATTCGTGACCCGGTAGCCCGATACGGAGGACTTTCCCATATACTTCTTCCCAGTATATCTGAGGCAAATAATAAGAGTAATCCTATGAAATTTGCAGATTCAGCCATCGAAATGGTAGTGGAACTGCTACTTGGGAAAGGCTGTGCGAAAAGCAGGTTAGAAGCAAAGATAGCAGGTGGTGCCAGCATGTTCAATATCGGAAGTAGTTCCATCAATATCGGGGAGAGAAATATCGAAGCAGTTAAGAAAAAACTCAACGAATTGAATATCCCTCTTCTTGCCAGTGATACTGGTTCGAATTATGGAAGAACTGTCGAATTCAATATTGCTTCAGGCATTATGTATGTAAAAAGCGCTTTTCATGACACTAAGGAAATTTAGCTATATTTTAATGCCCGGTCTGGTGGCCAATTTCAGCAAGAGCACATTCGGCACATTCGAATTGCAGAGTGGTATGGACTATCTGGAATCTTTCCTCTACTATCCGGTTTATTTCACTTATTAATATCTCTGTCTGCTGTACATGGATCCTGTCCACAAGCACATGTGCGCTCATGGCATGGATATTTGAGCAAATGCTCCATATGTGGATATCATGTATCCCTTTTATGCCTTCTATTTCCATCATTACCTTTGAAAGAATATCCGCATCTACATGCTTTGGTGCAAATTCAAGAAGGATATGGATTGAACCGAAAACGAGTTTGGCCGCCCCATAAAGAAGCATCAGGCCTATTACAATACTTAAGATCGGGTCAACAACATTATTCCCGGTGAAAATAATAACTACTGCGCCTGCTATTACGGCTATGGATGCAAGAGCATCACCGATCACATGGAGATAGGCACCTTTGATATTGAGATCATGATGCCCGTGCAGTTTTAAAGCCGCCCAGGCATTGACCAGAAGTCCAACAGTTGCGATAATGAGCACTTCAAAGCCTTTTACAGGAGGGGGGTTTAAAATCCTTCCATATGCCTCATAAAAGATGAAAACCGAAATCCCTATTATTGTCAATCCATTGATGAGGGCGGCAAATATTTCAAACCTGTGATAACCGAAGGTCACATTCCTGTTGGACGGGCGCGCTGAGATCCTGATCGCACCATAGGTAAGTAATAAGGCGATAACATCCATGAAAACATGAGCGGCATCCGAGAGCAGGGCCAGACTGTTTGATATAATCCCGCCTGCAAATTCAAGGAAAAAGATGAACGCTGTCAGGATAATTGCGATTTTCAGGTTTTTATTTATATGGTCCATTTGTAATTCTTTATTGGGGTTATCAGAGTAAATAATATTTGTTTGGCTTGGTGGTATCAGATAAACTAATTTCAAGACAGATGACAATTTATTTAAATGATGTGATATATTCTAATGGAGGAATGGGTCCGGAAACAGACGATATACAACTAATTAATGAAAACCAAACAAGGAAAAAGTTAATCGATCCTGATTTGAAAAAAATGGATTGGCTTTTAAAATACATTAAAGAAGAAGTAAATTCGATTAAATCAGATTTTAAGAATAAGAATTTCGTACTGTTTGATGGGAATATTGAGAAAAACATTGATCGATTTATTGATTATGTTCTTCTTGATGAAGATTATTCAGTTCTGGCAATTATCGAGTCAAAGCGGTTCTCTTTGAACGAAGATAAAGGAAGAATCCAGGCAAGAACTTATTCAAAAGATATTGAAGCTCAACTCAATCGGAAAATTCCAATTTTTTTAACTAATGGAAGAGTATGGCGTTTTATTGATGAGAATGGGATAGAAAGAAAAGTCAGCGGGCCATTTTCCCAGGAAGATCTTAAAAGAAGAAGCGATTTGTACAATCAAAGAAGAGATCCAAGGACAGTCAAGACAAATTTACGAATAATTGACCGTTCAAGAAACCTTCAAATCGTGCGACAATTAAGTGAACATTTTTCACATGGTCATAGGAAAGCACTACTCCAGATGGCTACAGGCACTGGAAAAACAAGAGTGGCGATGGCAATAATAGATTTATTGATAAATGCAAATATGATCCGAAATGTTTTGTTTATCGCTGACCGAATCCCTCTTGTTAATCAGGCAAAAAATAATGGATTCCAGGAATTTTTTAAGGAGCCGGTTGCTGATTTACGGGAAGGTTTTTCCTCAAGCGGACGACTTTATGTTTCTACAATCCAGACTTTGATGAACGGATATCCAAAAAAGCTGTTTGAGGGATTCAGCCCGGGATTTTTTGATTTGATAGTTTTTGATGAAGCTCATAGATCGATTTATGATAAAAATAATCTGATCAATGAATATTTTGATGCTATTAAAATAGGTCTTACTGCTACACCGCGAGAACGTGAAACAAAAAATACTTATGTTCTATTTGAATGCGAACATGATGAACCAACTGTTGAATATTCCTACGATGAGGCTGTTCAGGATGGGGTTCTGGTAACATACAATGCAGAGATTATTGATACAAAAGTATTATCTCTGGGTATTAAGGGTGGTGAATTAACAAAAGAACTGAAAGATCAACTCAGGAGGCAGGAAGAAAACCCGGATACTTCAGAATATACTGGTCCTCAATTTGATAAGGTTTTCATGGATGACAAAACTAATGAACTTATTATCCGGGAATTTATGAGCCTTTGTTATAAATCAGATGAGGGTAAACCCTGTAAATCCATATTCTTCTGTGCAAGCCAGCGCCATGCTGAATATATGAAGACTATTTTTGGCAAATTGTTTCCCAATCTCAGCAATGATGTTCAGGTCATTACTTCCAATAAGGATAGGGCTGAAGATGAAGTAAAGAGATTTCAATTGCAGTCTGAGCCCAGAATTGCCCTGTCTGTTGGAATGCTTGATACTGGTGTTGATATTCCCGAAGTATGTAATCTTGTTTTTATAAAGCCTGTTTTCTCTTATATCCGTTTCTGGCAAATGGTTGGAAGAGGAACACGAAACCTGGGTGCTTGTAAACATCTTGATTGGCTTCCATTAAGGGATAAAAAAGATTTCAAGATATTTGATTTCAAGATCGGTGGACATTCAAATATTAAATATCATGAGTTTAAGGTTTCAAAAGAACGTGCGCCGCAAAAAGATGTGATCATAAAGATATTTGAAAATCGAGTGGAACTATTGAAGAAAAAGCTTGATGAAAACCAGAGGAAATTAATTTCTGGTAAAATTATGGAACCCATTGAATCCCTTGATAAGGATTCTTTTATTGTGCGTGAAAAATTGCCGATAATATACGAAATCGAAAATAATTCTTTTAATCTTGAAAAATATGTGGATGCATTAAAGAAAGAAATTTCTCCAATGATGATTCTTAACGAGGGTACGAATGCCAATGTTTCTTCTTTCATCCTGAATACGGAGAAATTATTCAGTCATGTGCTTGATAAGGATTTTGCTAAGATTGAGAAAATTAAGCAATACGTCTGGGAAATGGCAAGGAACATCATCCGAAAAGAAAATTTGAGTGAGATCAAAAATAACAAGGAAAAAATCATGAAAGTCCTCCAGGATGATTTCTGGAATGGTCTGACTTTTGATGATGTTGAATTCATGATCCGCGAATTGGCGCCATTGATGAAATATTATGAGCCCAATCCAAGAAAAATTATTCAAATTGATGCGCCAGATTTGGTTTTGAGCAGGGAAAAGTTTGTAAAAGAAATCAAAGAAGACTTAAAGCTCAAGCAGTTCTTGGAGAAAAACCCATTTGTAATGAAGATAAAGAGCGGTGAAGGGATCACTTCTATCGAATTAAAACAGTTGGAGGTGCAATTAGCTGAATTGAGACCTGAAATGACTATTGAGAATATCCAGAAATACCAGAAAAAAGACTTTGTGGTTTTCCTGGGTGAGATCATCGGATTAACCAATGATAATAATCCAAGACAATTAATCGAATTAAAATTTGATGAATTCATAATCAAAAACAATAACTATAACTCAAAACAACTGGAATTTTTAGAAGTTTTAAAGAAGGTCTTTGCTGATAGAAAATATATTGAACTCTCTGACATGGCAGAACTGCCGCTTTCTGCAGAACGTCCACTGGATTATTTCCAGATGGCTGATTTGAAATCGATAGTTGCAAAATGTGATGCGATTAAAGTTTGTTAATTATAATTTTTAGTAGACTAAGGTAGACACAAAAAGTATAAATATAAATCCTTCTTCTTAGGTTCTATGGAATTCAAGGTGGTTTCAGCCAAAATGCCAATGAATGAAATTACCTTATTCAAGGCATTCTGCGAGAAGAAAGGTGTTTCTCCTGCATCCCTGATAAGAGAGCTGATCTTGCGGGAACTTGATGTGCCTGTGCCCCATACTGTTGCGGGGAAGAATAAGATCGCTTATGATAAGGAAAATGACAGGTTCACATGGTCGGTCGTGCTGGATAATGGGGAGGATGTTGAGGTTTTGGGGAATGTTTCTCCGGCTTTTCTAGAGGAGCTGCAGGATACGATTTGCAAAGGTCTGGAGGGGAGAGCGTCGTTCATCGGCAGGATGAAGAAGGATTCTGTGCCTGTGCCTGGTGAGATTTTGAGGAGAGGGAGATGAGTTTACTGATTTTTCATTCTTGGGGACTTGATAAATTAGAATCTGCTGATCAATATCAAGCTCATGGTTGTCTGGGTTCATTGGAAAACAAACCGCAGATAAGCGTACTATTAACACTTTCGGTCAATCTCAGGGATATTGCGCTGGGGTTGCGACCCCAGACCCCGGTGAGGCGCCGCCGATGGCGGAGTTTAACATGAAACCACCGGTTTCAAATATCAGTACAAACTATGCTTGCACGGTATGATAAATAGTATCCACTAATCATTTGTTTGGCCAGATTCCCTTGCAAGAATAAAATTAATTCAGTTGTATCTGATACTCCTTATTGT
>JBAQLI010000161.1:0-2421 GCA_049301735.1 Candidatus Methanoperedens sp. | reverse complement strand
AGCATTTTTCCAAGTCTTTTCTTAATCTCAGGATCATATTCTAATTTTGAAACCCCATCAGTCTCATCAGAAATCACTCTATTGATATTTACTTCAACATCGAAATGCCACTTTCCGGTTTTATTATAGATATACCACAGATTATTCTCGAGGCTTATTACATCATTTAGAATATCTTTTGGGTATGTTACCTTATCTACTGCGGTTGATAGAACTAACTCTTTTGGAGAACAACCGATGCTTGCTTCCTTTGTTGTGCCAATAAGAGTGTAAAGGTAAATAGACGTCGCAATCCGAACATTAGACCCAAATTTATCTTTCGAGTCTAGTTTCTGGCACTTTCCTTCTGAATCATCATTCACTATATCCGTTTTAATAACATTCTGAAACTCGCCGCGTGCAATTTTATTTGTTAATTCCTGGGAAATACTATTATCATTAAAATCTACAATACCTGGAGTAATAACAATATCATTTGGTATTAAATGAACATTATTATAGACATTTCTCAATACATGACATAATAATCTTAATACTCCTCTGGTTCTCTGAAATTCAGTTATTGTTGAAATGCGTTCATATAGCAAATCGATTAAAGCTGGATGGAAAGGATATGATTTCTGTATCTTCTCATAATATGCTTGTTGAACCACTTCATCGGGAAAACTTTCTGAATTATTAGTATAAAATTGCTGTAGCTCTTCAGCAACCTGCCTTGTATAAGTTTCATCAATTTTCTCGAACAATCTTTTCTTTATTACTTCATAAATTTCAGATTTTTCCATGGGAACCGTAAAAGAAGCTTCTCTGCTCCCCAATTCCTTAACCATTTTTTTATATTCTTCAAGCATTTCTGATTCTTTCTTATAAGCGGATTCAGTACCTGGCAATGTGATAATGAACATGGCATTCTTGCTATTCACGATCACATCAGTCATTGTATGGAAAAAGCTAACAGTGACCTCTGCAAGATTGGTATCCCCTACTTTTTCAGCTCTGGCATCTTTCAGATGATTTACTAATTCATCTATCATTATCAGAACAGGCTTTCCTGTTGAATTAATCATCTTAGTTAGTGTGGAAGCATCAGGTCTTTTCAATTCTTTATCAAAAGATTCAACAAGATTATAGCATCCTAATTGCTTGCCGATTTCGCCCCAGAGAGTCCTTGCATCAGCCCCCTTCTTTACCGAAGAAATATTATGGCAGTCGATAGCAACCATTGTAACTTCTGGAATGTTTTCAAGTTTGGCATCTTTTAATATGGATTGAATATTTTTATTTGATTTCGCGATACTTGAATGTTTGAATAAGTGGTATAAACCAACAAGTGTATGAGTTTTCCCACCACCGAAAGTTGTATCAATTACCAGAAGCGGTCTTGCTCCCCCTTTTGATACCCTTGTTAGGACGTCATTAAAAATCCCCCTCAGATTTTTAGTCATGTGCGTCAAATTAAAATAAATGGCAGGGTCACTGTAAATTTTATCAGCCGTTCCATTTAATACTGCATGAAAACCAACAGCAAAAGAATTTTCAGTAATTTTTCCTGTCAAAATGTCATTATATGGAACTAACTTTTCAGACTCAAAGGCTTCCTTCAGTGTGTTCATATGATACCCTTACCTTTAATAGATTATATGTATGATAAATTAATTGGTTAAAATTTTACAAGCTTTTTGGCAGATGTGAGTTTTGGGGGAGATGAACTCGTTGGTGGGTGTTTTATGAAAATGGATTTTTTGTTATGGAGGAGGGAGGAGATAGATTACAGTATGGGGAGGAGGTTGAGGGGTCAAATTAGATTTCTATTCAATTCATATATATTTATAATTAATATTTATATAATATACAAACAAATATAGTCCATATTATCGAAATAGTTTCCTATATATTGTTGAGGGTTAATATGCATTCACAAAGGATGATAGTGATGAGTATATTAATTGAAAAATTGGATGAATTATGAAACTATCATATGTCTATATTGATAATTTTAGAAATCTTCTAAATTTTGAAATGAATTTTTCAAAATTCGAGGTCTTGGTGGGAGAAAATAATATCGGTAAAACCAATGTAATGTATGCCATTAATAAAGTTTTATCTCCTGATAGAACAAAAAATTACTTCAATAAAGAAGATTTTCATGATCCTGAAAAGCCTATAATAATAGAATTGATTTTCAGCGACTTTTCTTCCCCGGTAGAAGAAGCAATATTCTATGACCATGATGGAATAAAGAATCTTGAAACTGATGAAGTAAAAATAAGACTTAAAGCCGAATGGGATTTAAACCCACATTCAAGAGGTTATGATTCACCCATCTGATTTTTATAAAAGGACTGCCTATTTGGTTTTATCCCACAAATAGATAATTTAAAAATTGTTGATGTCAAACGATTGGATCACCTCCCACTGGTC
>JBAQLI010000160.1:0-11778 GCA_049301735.1 Candidatus Methanoperedens sp. | reverse complement strand
TATTACATGCTTTTTCTGGGATTTTTAGCAACTCCTTTTGCTGGACTCTCTGGCTTTTTTTCCTGGAAAGTCGCTTACGAAGGGAAGATGACCAAAACTTTCGCAAGAAAAATAATATTTACTGTTGTATTGATTGCTGTTATCACTACATGTTTTGTATGGCGAACTCTAAATCCAGATGTACTTGTACCAACAGGCTGGTTCTGTTAAGTTGTCGGGTGGTAATAGTATAATATGAAGTAAATCATAAACGGTTGCCTTCTTAAAATGGCGATTTTCTTCTAACACCCGCAGACTTAACAGAACCCATTAATAGCAAAATCAAAATACTTGAAAGTCATGTATAATTTAAAAATGGTTCTAAAAAATAAAATAATCCTTTTTGTAAAGATATCAGCGGCCTTGATATTATTATTGATAGCATTTTCAGTATTTGCCGGGGCTGTTAATAATAAAATTTCTCCTCAGGTTGAATCACTCATGCTAACTCATGATAAAGTGCCAGTAATAATAGTGCTCAAAGATAAACCTGCAGTTCCAATTAAATCAAAAGAATTGACAATAAATTCAATGAAAAATCATGCTTCAAGCAGTCAGCAGCAGCTTGTTGATTTCTTGAAAGATGAAAAGGTGAAGGGAAAGGCCGATAAAATAAAACAATTCTGGATCGTTAATGCGGTAGCTTTGAACGCATCGCCAGGGGTTATTAAGGCTATTTCAATAAGGGATGATGTTGAGAGTATAGAACTTGATTCCGAAATTCACATCCTTGAAGATCTTTCTCTTTCAACCCAGGTCACACAGGGGCAGATAGATCGGGCAACAAATGCAATAAAACAGATCAATGCAACAAATGCCTGGGAAATCGGGATCGACGGCACGGGCATAAACGTTTCTGTTCTCGATACAGGGATATATGCGGCTCATCCTGATATAGCGGGAAGGATCATAAAAGGATACGATTTTGTCAATAATGATAACGATCCTGCGGATGACGACGGTCATGGGACACACGTTGCAGGTACAGTTGGTGGAAATGGTGCTGGCGGGACGACGACGGGTGTGGCTCCGAATGTGAGTTTGCTCATAGCCAAGGTATGCAATAGTAATGGATGGTGTTTTAATAGCGATATAGTAGATGCAATTCAATGGTCGGTTGAGAATGGCGCCGATATAATCAGCATGTCACTCGGAGATAGAAGCCGCTCAATACCGATAGGTTCAGCGATCGATAATGCAGTAAGTATGGGAGTCGTGGTGATAGCAGCAGCAGGAAACGATGGTCTGCTGGGTGCTGGAACAATAAATTTTCCGGGGGGAGAAAAAAATGTAATTGCTGTCGGAGCTGTTGATAGCTCTGATGTTATAGCCTATTTCAGCAGCAGAGGGCCAATCACAGTAGACGGGGAAGTGCTGACAAAACCTGATGTCAGCGCACCCGGAGTAAATATAAATTCATTATCATATACTTCCTCTGGATATTCAGGATATACCTGGAGTGGCACCTCCATGGCAACTCCCCATGTATCCGGAGCTGCTGCTCTACTCTTGCAAGCTGCAAGACAACTTGGAACAACTCTTTCACCTGCGCAGATAAAAAGCATACTTGAAAATACATCCGTAGATAAGGGATTGGCAGGAAAAGATAATAATTACGGTGCAGGCAGGATTGATGTATTTGCAGCGATAGAATCACTGGTCCCACCTCCTCTGGGTTTCATTAATGGTACAGTGATGGACAGTGTTGATAAAACGGGTATCGCAGGAGTGATGATATCCACTAATACCAGCATCTCGACAATAACTGATGCAGCCGGGTTCTATTCACTTTCCCTTACTTCAGGTACGTATGATATTACTACCATATTCGAACCGACGTATTATACAAATAGAACGATCACGGTATCGCCGGTAATAAACGCTGAAGTCGTGCAGGATATTGAGCTTTTGAAGAAGCCAACAGGTAACATTAGCGGAACGATAACTATTTAGTGCCTTATTACTTAATCAGAATAACTAAAAAAAGGAGACTGTGAGAGCATGAACCTTAAAGATTTTCTTTCCAAAAATAACACTGATCCGAAATTATCAGAATTGATACTTTTTTTTGCACAGAACGGACAAACAATAAAGAGCGGTTTCCTGAAAAGCCAGAATAAGGCAGGTACACATAACATCTATGGCGAAGAGCAGATGGCTCTTGATAAATGGGCTGATGAAGTCCTCATAAACGGATTGAAGAAAACAAGGCTGGTGCGCTATATCGCAACAGAAGAACAGCCCGGGATCATTGAGATCGATAACCCGAAGAACCAGTTCGGGGTTGTCATTGACCCTCTTGATGGTTCTTCACTGATCGATGTGAATCTTGCTGTCGGGACAATTATCGGCATTTATCCGGGGACTGTTCTTGATATGGGTAAAAACATGATCGCTGCTATGTATATTCTATATGGTCCCCTTACAACGCTTACTTTTACAACAGGAAATGGTGTACATGATTTTGTAATGGATGAAAAAGGCGAATTCCACCAGACAGCAGAAAATATCAAGATGCCTGATGGGAAAATATACGCACCCGGTGCTCTTCGCAAGGATTACCTGCCAGCGCATTCAAAATTCATTACAGGTCTTGAAAATGATGGTTATAAACTGCGATTCAGCGGCTCTTTTGTGGCTGACATGCACCAGATACTCCACAAGGGCGGCGTATTCACATATCCTGGCTTTAAAGGAAAAGAAAAAGGAAAGCTGCGGCTGCTTTTTGAAGCAAATCCCATGGGGAAGATAGTTTCAGAAGCGGGTGGTGCGATAAGTAATGGGAGAACAGATATCCTGTCTATCAAGCCAGATGTTATTGATTACATAACCCCGATATATGCGGGTGGAAAAAAGGAGATAGGTTTGATTGAAAAATATATGCGCGAATAGCATTAAACCTGAAGATCAATGCAAACATTATACTGGTATGGCGCATACGGCCTAACGATCCTGCGGTCAATGGGACACACCGCAAGACCTGATTTATTTGCATGTGCTTCGATTTCTCTAATTAACCCCTCAAATAGATCATCTTCATGCGAAATTGCATAAAAATGTATTACCCCGCCTTTTTTAATTATCCCAAAAGCGCTATCAATGAACTCTAATCCGCTGTGTGGAAGGTTCATAATAACGTGGTCTGCATCCGAAATTCCTTTGACTTCATCCCTTGCATCACCTTCCCTTATCTCGATATTCTTAACCTTATTAAGCCGGACATTTTCCCTGAGATATTTTATTGCCACAGGGTTCTTATCAACAGCGATCACATGCGCTTTGGGAAATCTTTTCCCAATCAGAATGCTAAAAGGCCCGATGCCTGCGAACATATCAACAACTTTATCGCCATTTTTCACCTGGTCCGCGATCCTTATCCTTTCAGTTGACAATCGCGGCGTAAAATATACCTGTGTAACATCAAGAAGGTATCTGCATCCGTTTTCCCTGTATATTGTCTCAGTCTTTTTTAAACCTGCGATAAATAAAAGCTCACGGGTCCGGTATTCTCCGCAAACGGCACTTGTTGCCTGGAATATTGTTTTTATATTCTTATGCTGCAAAAGGACTTTTGCAATTTCCGGTGCATTTTCTTCATGCTGGTCAATGATAGCAATATCCCCTATTAACTCATAAGCGCCAGGA
Organism: Candidatus Methanoperedens sp.; assembly: GCA_049301735.1. Lineage (GTDB taxonomy): Archaea > Halobacteriota > Methanosarcinia > Methanosarcinales > Methanoperedenaceae > Methanoperedens. The sequence goes on along the minus strand of JBAQLI010000160.1, from coordinate 8,094 downwards.
ACTTGAGTCAATGGATTTTCACGCTGTGCAATTTCAAATATATCTTTTTCTTTTTCCAGTATCCCCAATCCTTCGACCGGCTTTAAAACCGGAATTAATAAGTATGCCCCATCTGATTTAATTTTTAAGTTATTGTCAAGGAGATAAAGCTCGATTAATTTCTTCCTTGACAATTCACCTTCGGTTCTTGGTACCCTGATACACAGGGATTCCATCATTTCTGGTTTCATGAGGATATCGTTTAAATTATTTCGCCAAAAAAACTGTTTCAAGTAGCAAAATAGTCATTATGATTCCAGCAAGGATAGCAATATATCCCAGGATGCTTCCTATTGTGAGACCTATACCATTTAGATTTTGACCTGTTTCCATCGCTTTAATAAAGCTTACTTAATTTTTATAGTTTTCTATGGCAAGACTTACAAATAATGGATTCCATATAAAGGAATTATGCTTACATTTATCGGACTTGGGTTATACGATGAAAAAGATATAACTGTAAAAGGATTGGAAGCTGTAAAAAACGCTGATGTGGTCTATGCTGAATTCTATACATCTAATCTTATCGGTACTTCCATAGAAAAAATTGAAAAATTCTATGGAAAGAAGTTGATCATACTCTCACGGGAGGAAGTTGAGCTGGAACCCGTTTGGTTATCACGGGCAATCAATGAAAATGTGGTATTCTTAAGCGGAGGCGATGCTATGGTTGCGACCACGCATATTGATCTTCGTTTACGTGCAAAAGATCTTGGCATCGAATCTGCGATCATCCATGCGCCATCGATCTATTCAGCTGTTTCAGGATTAAGCGGCCTTCAAAATTACAGGTTCGGGAAATCTACCACGATCCCTTTCCCATATACCAGGAATGAAAAGACGATCATATCCGAAGCTCCGTATGATACGATAAAAATGAACAGGAAAAATGATCTGCATACTATTGTTTTTCTTGATATTGACCGGGAAAAAGGCTTTATGGATATTAGAAAAGCTGTCTCCCTTCTTCTGGAAATGGAAGAAAGACGAGGTGAAGGCGTGCTTGTAAATGCTCTTGCGATTGGTATTGCACGCGCCGGTTCCCCATCACCCACAGTTCATTCGGATTATCTTGAAAAAATAAAAGAATATGATTTCGGAGGTCCGCTGCACACACTCTTGATTCCTGCCAGCCTCCACTTTATCGAGGCTGAGGCACTTGTGAAATTGTGCGGCGCTCCCCAGGATATTTTAATATAGGATTATTTCAATTTTCTTTTTTCTTTGGCAAGTTTCTTTTTGGCTTCACCGCTACCGGATGCTGCCATTTTTTCAAGTTCTGTTATTTTTTCCTTGCGATCACGTTCTTTTCTTTCCATAATCTTTTTAGACATTGCCATGGTATACATTTTCGTTGTTGAAAGTATATAAATCCATCCAAAATTTGAGGCTGTTGGACTTTTCGAAACACATTTTCTATTTAGAGCCTATCCGAAAAGTCAATAATGGCATGTGTAAAAGTTACAATAGGTCTATAATATTCGAGCATCCGTTCAGTTAATGCATATTGTCTATTGTAAAAAGTTACAATAGGTCGCAACACTTTTCGGATAGGCTCTTAATCGGCTTGATAAGCTTTATTATTTTGCAGAGCATAATTATCAACAGGGAGTGTATCTGAGAAATATTCTCTTATTGGGGTTTGAGTGTCGTTGAATAGGCTATTTTGGCAAATGTTTGCAGGAACACGAGGTGGATATACCCGTGGATTTATCCTGAAGCACCTTATTGATAAACCGTATAATGCAAATCAATTAGCTGAGGCTTTGAATATAGATTATAAAACTACCAGGTACCATCTTGATATCCTTGCCAAAAATGGAATAATCACAACAGAAGGCAACAAATATGGTAAAATATATTTTCTTTCCAAAAGTTTAAAGGCAAATTTGAATGATTTCAATCAAATATGGGACAAAATTAACATCGTTCTATGACTTACGAGTTCTACAAACTTAATTCAGCGGTTGCTTCCTGGCTTATGGCGATATCCTTAATTTTCTCTGTATTAATTTCAACCATCTCATAAAAAATAGGATTGCCCACTATTATAAAATTATTATATGTTATATAAAGCCTTTCTATTGTTTTCCCAAAAATGCCAGCTTTTAATAATTCCACCCTTTCTTGCCGAGTTCTTAACATAAACCCATTTCCTATCCACTAATCTTATTTTCAACCCGTTTTTCCTTATAATCTTGTTATTTAGTAGCACTGATAAATAGTATTGTGTGAATAAAGTAGTACTGATAAATAGTAGCACTAATAAATGGAAGGGTGATGAGCTGACTCCTCAGTGGTTTCTGGATTCTGGAGGGCATGCGGCACCCTCGTAACACAAACATTTGTGTTTGCTTCGCCGCAAATTGCGCTCTACATTTTCTTATTCCACTCCCCATGCGCTTTCTTACAGCACCCCTTATCGGGTGAAATCCCAATAAAGCCACTTCCTTTTAGACTATGGACTGTCTCAGGGCAATTACGCCCGGGAAACTTGGAAAAGTTATTTCTATTTCCAATATGGCTTTTCCAGCGATTTCTTGCTAGCTCATCATAGCGTGCACCATATCAAAATCGTTCTTGATACGGCAAATTATTATTCTGTTTTATAACGATTAATAGTTTTTGGTTAAAAATAGGAATCCATCGGATGCCAATTTCATTGATACCTGTTAAATCACTCTAAGCAAGCCTTATCGTTTCCAGATTCATTGGCGCCCTGGTCTCAATCTTGAATTTCCGATAGATTGAACTGGCAAGGTCCATGCAGTTCTTTTCGTCACCATGCTGGGTCAGGACATGCTCGGGTCTTGGTCTCATTTTCCTGATATACTCCATAAGCTGCATCCTGTCAGAATGACCTGAGAATCCATCAACTGTATCAATATTCATGTTGATCTTTACAGTCTCGGTTCTTCCTCCGGCTGCATGCATGGGAATTTCCTTCCAGCCTTTCTGGATGCGTCTGCCAAGCGTACCTTCAGCCTGGTAACCTACGAAAACAAGCTTATTCTTTTCTTCCGGTCCGAATGCCTTCAAATATTCCATGACAGGGCCGCCGTTCATCATGCCTGACGTGGCAAGAACTATACAGGATTCACGGTCATCCAGGATTTTCTGTCGTTTTTCTTTTGAATCGACCTGGACAAAGCATTTTGCAAGGAACGGATTCATACCTTTATGGAAAATCTGGTTTCTCAGTTCATTGTTCAAATATTCCGGGTGCGTTGTATGAATTGCTGTAGCTTCATATATCATACCATCAAGATAAACCGGCACATCCGGGATTATTCCTTTGCGTATGGCTTCCTCAAGCACTATCATGACTTCCTGGCTCCTTCCTACAGCGAATGTAGGTATCAGGAGATTCCCGCCATTCTCAAGGGTTTCTTTGGCTATTTCCTGCAAATGCCGTTCAGCATCTTTTCTTGAAGGCTGCATATCCCTTGACCCGCCATAAGTCGCTTCCATGACTATTGTTTCCACTCGCGGGAAATCATTGATAGCAGGATCGAACAGGCGTGTCTTCTCATATTTGAAATCGCCGGTAAAAGCTATATTATACAGGCCATCCCCGACATGGAAATGAGCGACAGAAGAACCAAGGATATGACCTGCGTTATGGAATGTCAGTTTCATGTCCGGACCGATATCTGTGACATCCCCATAATTCAATGTTATAGTATGTTTGAGAACTTCACGGATCATAACCGATTCATATGGGCTTTTCTTGCCCTCACGGGCCGCAACATCGATATAATCCAGCTGAAGTAAAGCCATCAGGTCTCTTGTGGGAGGTGTGCAATAAACTGGCCCTTCAAAACCATATTTATACAATAATGGAACAAGTCCGATATGGTCAAGATGTGCATGGGTAAGAACCACTGCATCGATCTGACTTATAGGATGTACCTCAGGCACATACAAGTAGGGTGAGCCATTATCGTCACCGCCAACGTTTACACCGCAGTCAATTAAGATCCTCGTTTCAGGAGTCGAAAGCAAAAAACAGCTGCGTCCTACTTCACGGCAGGCGCCCAGAGTGGTCAGTCGTACCCATTTATCCTTGGATGAAACGCCGCGGTGGATCTTTCTGCCTATGGTTTTAAGAAGAGTTTTCCGCTCTTCCTTGTTGGCACGCATGAACTGGCGGATATTGTTCACGGTCGTGGATTTCATAGGAGGTGTGCGGACCACCTTTGGTGTCCATCCGATCTCTTTTGTGATTTCGCGAAGTGTTTCGCCATGCCTTCCTATGACAAGTCCGGGTTTCTCCGCTTCAATTACAACCTCACCAGTGTCCACATCAAAAAAGTGATTTGAAATTCCGGATTCTGCTGAAACGATCTTTGCAATTGCAGTGATCGCTTCTTCAGGCTGTGCAAGAACTTTCGGGTCAGGCCTTACAACAAGACGTTTTCTCAGTTCCTTGGCAAGACCCTTGATAAGATCTCCGTCATCAGCGAATTTTCGTGGCTCTTCAGTATAAATAACAAGTTCAGGCCCCTCAAAATCCACATCAGAGATCGTGATATCCTTGGGAAGCTGCGCTTTTATTTTCTTTTTCAAATCATTTAATACTTCTTCAACTGTCATTATTGTTTTCCTTCTAAAAAACCCTAAATATCCTAAGTATCCTAAAAATAAAATATGAATTTATGTAAGTGTGTCACGTATTTTCTTAACTACGCTATCTTCCACTTGCATAAATCCATCTTTAGTGATCTTTACGACATTAATGCCATCACCAGATGCAGAATCACGCTTCATGGCATTATGCAGCGCGCGCACTGCGAGTTCAACTCCATCATCAATGGGCATATTGTCTGCATACCTGTCTTCAAGAACACCGTATGCCATTGGTGAACCTGAACCTGTTGAAACAGCTTTTTTCTCTTCAATAATTCCGCCTACAGCATCAAGGGAATAGATACTAGGACCATTTTTATCGACCCCGCCAACAAGAAGCTGAACATAATAAGGGTAATATCTATTACCGCTCAAAATATTTGCCAGTAAACTTACTATACCCTTTACAGTCATGGGTTCTTCTCTTCGCATTTTGTAGAGTTTTGACTCAACCTGCATCCATTTTACAAGTCTTTGAGCATCCCCTACAGAGCCTGCTGTGGTCATTGCCACGAGATCATCAATCTGATAGACTTTCTTTGCATCCTTACTTGCAATAAAATGTCCCATCGTAGCTCTTTTCTCAGTGGCAAATACTACACCCTCATCGCAAACCAACCCTATCGTGGTAGTTCCTTTATATTCCATATTATCCATTTTAAATACCTCTTAAACCTCATCACAAAAAATGAGAAAATTAGCATTATATAATCTGTTTAGGGGTATAAAAAGGTTATTGCCCAAAATGGCCAAATCCCAGGAAAAAATCAAATTAATTATAAATTGAAAAAAAGATATATATAGAATGACAGAAGAATGGAATACAAGGAATGGAGGAATATTATGTCTAAATATGTAATAATATCAAACCTTACAGACGAAGGGGCAAAGACTTTAAAGAAGAATGCTGGCAGGATAAAAGAAGTAAATAAGGAACTTAAAGATATGGGGGTAAATGTAACAGATCAATATGCTGTCCTGGGTAATTTTGATTTCATATCCATAGTTGAAGCAGAAGATGATAACAATGTCATGAAGGCTGTAATCGAAATTGCTTCCCGCGGCAGCATAAAGACAGCAACTTACAAAGTAGTTCCCATTGACGAGTTCATAGAATCACTCAAATGAATTGAAGAACCGTCTTATTCAGATAAATTCTTTAATTTTTTCTAGAACGAGAATGGCATCCTGATATTTTATATCAACTTCATTCAGTTTAATAAAGTCAAGTAATTTTTCCTTTTCAATTCCTGAGATAATTCCATTTTTCTCACTTTCAAATACGACATTCTGGTAATTCCTGTCAGGATAGAATAACTTCCGGGCGATCCCAATAATAGCATCTGCCTGTACCGGGTCTATAACTCCCGCATTTTTTGCAGCCTCAACTGTCATCCTGATATTAACAAGCGGAACTGAAAGCGCTTCATTTGATCCTGCATCGAAAGTCACAGCAACCTCATCGTCTGATTCAATGGTCCCGTTCCTGTACATCTCAAAAACTTTTCCTACACCGATCATGCCATAGGTTTCAAGCTCAGAAGCTCTAAGTGCCCCCATACTTCCCCCTCCGACAACGATTATTCCACTTTTTAAGGCTTCAATTATTTCGCGGTGAGCTACTGCCGCATTATCAAAAAAAACACCGTCAATTATCCCGATTATTTCTGGGGGTGATGCAAGAGCAAGAATACGTCTGAGATCATGACGCCTCACAGGCGCACGATAATCCGCATCCAGTATTTTTCTTGCGTCGCTGTGGCTTATGCTTGTTCCTGTATACACCACAGGCTTCATTTAGACACTCTCTTCTTCCTTTTCTTGATACGGTCCCCTTTTCTTTCACGGTCAAGCGTATAAAGTTCAAACATCGGGATTATCGCCCTTACTACTGGTATATCAATGCCTCTTGAAAGATTTACGATTATTGCGCCATCAGCTATTGTATCAAGCCGCTCTAAAACTGTTTTTATGTTAGCAGCAGGCGTATTATTTGAGCTGTCCTCCAGCTCATCCATATGGACTTTATCAAGATCTTCATACCAGTAGCTGTTCATTCGTTTCATATGATCATAGCCAAAGGTTCGTACCACCTGCTCCCTGTCAGTATCCTCGCGCGCTCCGTGTATCTGTACGACCCGGCTTTGCGCAGCTTCTGTCAGCGCCCTTGTGACCGCAATTTCAGGTGTCAGATGCGAACCAGCTCCCATAACAAGAAGAGCCGGGTCTTTAAGGACTACATCATCAAGTGCTGTTACTACAGTAGGAATGTCAATATCAGAATCAAGCAGCCAGATCTTTACATTAATGCCAGCAACTTCTAATTTTCTTTTAAGTGTGTAATTCAACCCGTCTTTTTCGGTAAGCACTATTTCTTTTCCGGGATTTCGGGTGTATTCGGCTATACTTAGTGAATCCCTTTCTATAACTTCAAGCAATCCATGAAGTATCGCTTCCTCTATTGTATTTCCTGAAGCAAGGCCGTTGGTATTGCTCCGGAACAGCTTGTTCCCGCCCTGGGGCTCATAGGGATGGAAAACCGCATTTGCAGGAACGAAGACTTCAACATCGTTTAAAATGTCATCCCCCATGATCCATTCAAGTTTTGTGAATTCAGCAACAGGCTGCGGAAGAAGGAGCGTATCAGGGTATAGTGTCGGATAGCTCTCGCAAAGTGACTCGTATGTATCTGTAACCGTCTCTGTTTGCAGCTTGACGCCACTGAGATTTACGCTTACCTCAGGCTGCTCAGCAAGGCAGCGCTCAAAACTTTCCATTATCGCAGATATCCTTGCATTTGTTTCTGTTGAGCCTTTTCCGGAGTATATGGATATTGCGCCTGCGGCTGCGCTTGGCCTGATAGCCGAGAAAACAGGTATGCCAACGCGGTCAAGATCAGTGATATTTGCAATTCGGGTCACACCTATCTTCGGGAGAAGCTTCGTAGTATTTGCCAGTGTGGTTTCAGGGTCAAATACACGCTGTGTGCCTTCAAGATATTTGATATTCGGATCTATTTTTATAGCGCTCATTTTTTCTTTCTGATTTGATAAGAGTTACGCAAATCCTCAGTACGTTTTCGTAATATAAAAAAGTAGGGCATGGATTTCTTCAATGTAAATCAGATTTCAAACCATAAACCTTATCCCTATTTCAGTTCCTCTGCGACGACTGGCATGAATATAAAGAACAACACCAGGACTGCGAAAACCCGTTTCCTCCGCGATGACTCGGCCCGCGTTCCCTTCGCTGTTATCGGCATATTCCTAGTGATCCTGTCAACTCTGATCTCACTCAACCTCACACGCATGGATATAAAAATGGCAAAGACCATGTCCTCAAATATCGAAATATCAGCACCGGACCAGGCGTTAGCATATGCAAAGGCAGACCTGGAACGGGCCCTGAACTATGCAGGCATGGAAG
>JBAQLI010000159.1:0-23025 GCA_049301735.1 Candidatus Methanoperedens sp. | reverse complement strand
TATACACTACATAATATATGACCTTTTCTTTTGGATTTTGAGGATTTTTTAAGGATGCAGCGAAAGGTATATAATAAAAATTTAAAATATATATTTAATAAGTTCCAAGTCTATCTTGACGCTATGGGTCAATTAATAGTTCGAGAAAGATAGTTATATATGTCATCTCGACAAATAAATAACTGGGAGTAGAAATTATGGAAATGAAAAACATTGCGTACGCAATATTGGCTATATTCATAGTGTCAATTTTTCTGGGCTGTGTAAGTGCACCGCCAGAGACAGAACTCAAAGCTGATGGGAAATCTGTATACGACTTTATAATAAAAGAGAACTATAAAAACTGGAAGAAGTGGCCCGGCACGGGTGAAATGTATCCAAGATCAACAGAAAAACCAAGCGAACCGCATGGTGCTTTTCTGACAACATACGTGAACGATGACACTTTTGCAGCAATAGAAGGCAAAAAAGGAATTCTGCCTGAAGAGAGCATAATAGTAAAAGAAAACTATGGTCCTGACAAAAAACTGGCAGCAATAACAGTTATGTACAAAGAAAAAGGTTACGATCCGGCTCACAATGACTGGTTCTGGGCTAAGTACCAGCCAGATGGCACGATAGATGCCGAGGGAAAGGTAGAAGGATGCATCGACTGCCACGCTCTGCCAAAAGATATCTTCAAAGACAAAACCAATGATTACGTATGGTCAAGTGACCTTAGATAGAAATGCATCCGGAGATTTAAAAGGACGAAGTCTGTATGGGTTTTCTTGGAACTGTGGCAAGCTCATTTGCAGATATGACCTTAGTCTTTCAGATTGCAGGTTCTATTATCCTTTTTTCTGCCAGCGTGTCTTTTTGGGAATCGTATCTTTGATATGGATGGGATATTCTCTAATATCTCATTTCCTGACCGGCGCGCTATTTCTTGATATTACCGGGAATTTGCTAATTCTGCAAGAATTGTTTTTCTTCTATGGACTGCAGTGCTATTTTTGGGGATTATTTTTTATATTAATTATTACAATATTTTAGTTTTATTTTAATTTGCTATCGTATGTGCTCTTCTATTTTATTTTTGATAAGGTTTCTTGTAATCAACTCGATGATGCGATCTATCTCTCTTCCCTTTTTCAGGAAAAGTATTGTTGGGATGCTTGTAACTCCGAAACGACCTGCAGTTAACGGATTATCATCAACTTTAAGCTTCGCAAATGTGACTTTTCCGGCGTATTCCTTTGATAACTCTTCGATCACAGGCGAAATAGCCCTGCATGGACCGCACCAGGGAGCCCAAAAATCAACAATAACTATGTCAGACTTATTAACATTTTCATCAAAATTTGAATCGTTAAGCTGAATTGGCCCGCTTACGACACCACCCTGCAATAGAGCCGTTTGTTTTTTCTCAATCTGCTCAAATTCTTTATTTTCTTTTTCTATAAGGCGCCCGTGTTCAATCATCATGCATTTGTTCATCACAACATTTAAACCTGCTGCAATAGCCTTATCAGCAGCTTCTTCGTTTATTATGCCGAGTTGCATCCAGATAACTTCCAGGTTATCATGCTTCTTCTTGAGTTCTACTGCTTCATCCACGATTGGCATAACCTCATCTGAAGGCCTGAAAATGTCAATGATTTCTACTTCTTTTTGAAGTTTTTCAGGCATTTCAAGAAGACTTTTATAACATTTTTCCCCAAGGATTTCCTCTGCAAAAGGATTGATTGGAATAATCCTGTAGCCTATATTTTTCAAGTATTCAGCCACAATGTAGCTGTACTTAATTTTTTCACGGGATACCCCCACAATAGCTACAACTTTATAGTTTTTTAAGATATTTTTTATATCAGTTTCATCAATCATCTTCAAAGCTCCCAAGATAGTTTATTTTCAAGAACGATAATTTTATCCGATATCAATCATAATGTATTTGTGAGTATTATATCACTGAAATCCGGGAGGACTTACAAAGTGGAAGTGGGATCATGTCAGTTTGCAATCATCTCATCATTTCAAAAATGGATTTCAGTTTGATGTGATATATTAATTTAAACATTAAAGGAGGACAAAACAATGGCAATTCCAAAGATGCTCTATGTATCCGAACAAACCCCCCATGGTCCGCACACGCTGGATATTTATTCCCGCCTGCTGGACGACCAGATAATACTCCTCACAGGTAAAATCAATGAGGATACGGCAGAAAGTATTATAGCGCAGCTTCTTTATTTAGAAGCAAAAGACTTCGAAGGTGATGTCCATTTATACATAGACAGCCCTGGAGGACTGGTCACCGCGGGTCTTGCCGTCTACGATGCCATGCAGTGTACCAAATTCAGTATCGAAACCATCTGTATCGGGCAGGCTGCCTCTATGGCAGCGGTTTTACTGGCAGCAGGAGCAAAGGGAAAAAGGATGGCATTCCCCAATGCACGGGTGATGATACACCAGCCACTTGGTGGAGCACAGGGACAGGCATCGGATATCGCTATTCAGGCAAAAGAGATGGCAAGAATAAAAGAACATCTTAACGAAATCCTGGTCCATCACACAGGGCAGCCCATGGAAGTTATTGAGAAAGATACGGACAGGGACTTCTTCTTGTCGTCAGAGGAAGCAGTGGAGTACGGTTTGATAGATAAAATAATGAGGGCAGGGGAAGGAGTGGTAAAAGCGAATAAAAAGATATGAGTGCAGACATGAATCCATTTGGGGTTAAAGATTTTATCGATACTGGTAGGGGTCGCGTAGCAATCCACCGCCTAAGCCGACTTGAGGAGATGGGCTTTGGAAACATCTCTCGTTTTCCATACTCCATCAAGATATTGCTTGAAGCACTCCTTCGACATGTGGACGGACGGCTTGTAACGGAAGAGGATGTCGAATCATTAGCCGGATGGAATCCAAAAAAAATACTAGAACGCGAGATTCCTTTTATTCCCACAAGGGTGCTTCTGCAGGATTTCACAGGAGTTCCTGCAGTGATTGACCTGGCTGCGATGAGGTCGGCTGTTCAGAGGCTGGGAGGAGACCCGGCAGGGATCAATCCAGTTATACCCTCAGACCTGGTTATTGACCATTCCATCCAGGTGGATTATTACGGTACCTCATACGCCAGAGCTTATAATGAAAAAAAGGAATTTGAGCGCAACCGCGAGAGGTATGCTGTTCTTAAATGGGGTCAAAATGCTTTTGATAATTTTCGCATTGTTCCTCCTGGGAGAGGAATAGTCCATCAGGTGAATCTTGAATATCTGGCATCGGTGGTTAATATCAAAAAAGTGAAAAGTGAGCTTATTGCATTTCCGGATACCCTTGTCGGGATGGATTCTCATACCACAATGATAAACGGCCTGGGAGTGCTGGGATGGGGTGTTGGAGGGATAGAAGCAGAAGCGGTTATGCTCGGCCAGCCGTATCACATGCCTGTTCCTGAAGTTGTGGGGTTCAAACTTTATGGTGAATTGAAGGATGGAGTGACGGCCACCGATCTTGTTCTTACCATTACCCGGATATTAAGGATGCACAAAGTTGTGGGCAAATTCGTTGAATTTTACGGGCTAGGTTTGAGCACATTGAGCCTGCCCGAAAGGGCTACCATCTCAAATATGGCTCCCGAATACGGCGCAACTGTGGGATTCTTTCCAATCGATGATGAAACGTTAAAGTATCTCCTGATTACGGGAAGGAAAAAGGAGCACGTTAATCTGGTTAAATTATATGCAATGGAACAGGGTCTATTCCGCACCGATGAAAGTCCCGAACCCCTGTTTAGCGAGATATTGGAACTTGACATGAGCACCGTTGAACCAAGCCTTGCTGGACCGAAACTACCTCAGGATTGTATACCTCTTGATGAAATGGAAGCAAGTTTCCATAAGGCCATGGAGGAGACTTTTCTCCGTAAAAAAACCGAGGTAGAAGCGGATCATGAATATCACCGCTGGCTGGGGGAGGGGGGAAGCTTCAGGGTCGAGCATGAACATACTGGAGGGAAAGAGCTTGACTCAAAATATGAGATGAAAGTCCCGGTAAAAAGCGGCTCTATAGTAATCGCAGCCATAACCTCATGCACCAACACTTCAAACCCATATGTGATGATCGGAGCGGGTCTTCTCGCAAAAAACGCTGTAAAGCGAGGACTCAAGGTCAAGCCATATGTTAAAACGAGCCTTGCTCCGGGTTCGCGTGTTGTCAGCGAATACCTTGTGAACTCAGGACTCATGCCTTATCTTGAGGCTCTGGGATTCCATCTCGTGGGATATGGATGTACGACATGCATAGGCAACAGCGGTCCGATCCCGGAGAACATTGCCAGGGCGGTGAAAGAAGATAACCTGATAGTCGCTTCGGTATTAAGTGGAAACCGTAATTTTGAGGGCAGGATTAACCCGCTCGTCAAAGCAAATTACCTTTCCTCGCCTCCATTGGTGGTAGCATATGCTATATCTGGTACTGTAGATATCGATCTTAAGACAGAACCCATCGGATACGACCCGAATGGCGAGCCTGTATATCTAAACGATATCTGGCCAGATCAGGAGGAAATCCGGCAGGTTATAAAAAACACCATCAGCCCTCACTTGTTTGAAGAACATTATTCAGAGATATCAGGCGGCACAGAGCTATGGGAGAATCTCAAAGTCCCTTCCGGCAAACTCTATGAATGGGACAGCGGATCAACATATATCCAGGAGCCTCCCTTCTTCAAGGATTTCCTGGTAAAGCTTCCTGAAAAGGGCGACTTGAGGGGTCTGCGTGTACTTGCATATATGGGAGACAGCATCACCACGGATCACATTTCCCCGGCCGGGGAATTTTCTCAAGATTCTCTTGCAGGACAGTATCTGATATCCTGTGGGGTGGCTCCGAAAGATTTCAATTCCTTTGGGTCAAGGAGGGGAAATCATGAGGTCATGATGCGGGGAACATTTGCAAACATAAATCTCAGGAACAGGCTGGTTCCTGATAAAGAGGGAGGATGGACTCGTTATTTTCCTTCTGGAAAAGAGATGACAATTTACGATGCAGCGATGCTTTACAAAAAGAATGACATCCCTCTGGTCATCATAGCAGGGAAAGAATACGGCACAGGCAGTTCCCGCGATTGGGCTGCCAAGGGCACATGTCTTCTTGGGGTCAGCGCGGTAATAGCTGAATCCTTTGAGCGTATCCACAGGAGCAACCTCGTGGGAATGGGCGTTCTGCCGCTGCAGTTCATGAAAGGGGAGAACGCAGATGGGCTGGGCATCAAGGGAGATGAGGTACTAAATATCTCAGGTATAAGTAACTTAGAGCCGGGGGGAGAGCTGCATGTGGTTGCAAGAGATGAAAATGGAAAAGAAAAGACATTTAACGTCATGGCAAGACTGGACTCCCCGATTGACGTGGAATATTATAGAAATGGCGGCATACTGCATACATTCCTGAGAAATATACTAAGTAATGAAAGGAGTTGAAAACAATGAAAAAGATGGTCTCTATTAACCCTTCAACCGGGGAGATAAACAGGGAATTCGAGCTTTATTCACAGGAAATGATAAACAAAGCGGTTAGAAAGTCCAGGAATGCCTTTTCAGAATGGAAGAACCTGGATATCTCTGAAAGGGCAGAATATCTTACAAACGTTGCGAATATGCTGCGAAGACGGAAGAAGGAACTTGGTGAGATTATCACATCGGAGATGGGTAAACCCATAAAAGAGTCAATACCCGAAATTGAAAAATGCTCATGGGCTCTTGAGTACTTCGCGGAGAACACTGAACGATTCTTGGAGCCTGAGATCGTGGAAACAGATGCACAGAAAGCGTATGTTTCATTTGAACCGCGTGGAACGATACTGTGCATCATGCCCTGGAACTTTCCATTCTGGCAGGCTTTGCGTTTCGCTTCCCCGGCGCTATCCGGCGGGAACGTTGTATTGCTCAAGCATTCAAGCTATGTCCCCTTATGCGCACTGGAACTCGAAAAGGTTTTTTCAGAGGCAGGTTTTCCCGAAGGGGTCTTCCAGACGTTACTGATAGATGGATCAACCGCATCATCGCTTATAAAAAGAAATGAGATAGACGCAGTATCCTTAACAGGCAGCGTTTCCGCAGGACAGAAGGTGGCAGAGGTTTGCGGGCAGAACATGAAGAAGTTCGTCCTTGAACTTGGTGGAAGCGATCCTTTCATTGTTCTTGCGGATGCCGATATTGAAAAAGCTGCGAAGATTGCTGTTGCCAGCAGGTTTCTCGATGCAGGTCAGAGCTGTATCGCCGCAAAACGCTTCATAGTCGAAGAAAGTATAGCAGAAGATTTTACCTCGAAGTTTGTTGAGCATGCTTCTAACCTTAAAGTCGGCGACCCTATGGATCCTGATACTGATATAGGCCCGCTTGTAAGGGAGGAGCAGATAGAACTCCTTGAAGAGCAGGTGAAGGATGCTTTATCGAAAGGAGCAAAAGCTCTGCTTGAGGGAGGAAGACTTCAAAAGAATGGGTTCTTCTATTCTCCTATCGTACTTTCCAATGTAACACAGGAAATGAAGGTGTTAAAGGAGGAGACCTTTGGTCCTGTGGCGCCTGTAATTCCAGTGAAAGATGAGTCTTCCGCGATAAAAGTAGCCAATGACTCTGAGCTTGGGCTTGGGGCAAGTATATGGAGCGAGGACAGGGACAAAGCACTTCGTCTTGCAAAAGAGATTGAAGCAGGGGTCGTGGTTGTAAATTCACTGGTCAAGTCCGATCCCCGCCTTCCTTTCGGAGGAATAAAGAAGAGCGGTATTGGAAGAGAGCTCTCTAAATTCGGGCTCTATGAATTCATGAACATCAAATCTGTATCGGTATACTGAAATGAAAGGCGGCGAATGTAAATTTTAGGCGTATTCCCTTACCACATTTTCGATCTCAAAGAGCATTTTCATCACCTGAGTATTGGCGCCGCCGTGGAGTTCACCTGAAAGCGCACCCAGTGCGGCGCCAACGCATGCATACATGTCTACCCGGGTTGATGCAACCACCCCAAACGTGGATGCGTTGAAAGAATGTTTTCATTTATGTCTTCCAGCGTATTGCATGAAGTCATAATCATTGCGATTTTAAAATCTGTTTTAAAATACTCCAAAATTCTCTTGACTCCTTCTACACCGCTTGAAACTGCCTCTCTTGCCAGCGGTCTTCCCACCAGGACGAAATCAGCACCAAGAGCCAACATCTTGACAACATCAAACCCTGTTCTTACTCCCCCGTCTGCCGTGATCACAACTCTTTTACCTGTCTCAATTTCTCTTACGGCTTTCACAATTTCAGGAAGAACATCCGCAACCCCCGGAGTTGAATCTATAACCCTGCCGCCGTGATTAGAAATGCCTATTACGTCAACCCCTGCGGAAAGCGCAGCAAGTGCATCCTCCTCGCACATGATACCTTTAACAATAAAAGGAAGCATTGTTGATTTTTTGAGTTCCTTCAGTTCATCGATCGTTTTCCTGAAAACAGGTTTTCCGGAAAGTGCGAAGTTCACAGAACCCGCGCCGTCAATATCCACTCCCACAGCCACTGCTTTCTCACTCTCGGATTGCTTTATCAGCTCTAAAAGGACTTCCTGAGACTGCGGCTTGAAAATGTTTACCCCATGACCCTTGACTCTTTTAAGAGCCATTATTGCAGGATGTAGGATCTCATAGTCTTTGGATGTGTTTCCTGTAAATCCAACAGTACCAGCGAGTTTGCATCCTTCCAGGATATTATAAGCAAAGTCCTCCTCTGTTATATTGCTCACATAGCTCAAACCGCTCATGGGAGCCCCAAGCACAGGCATGGATATCGTTTTCCCAAGAAATGTTGTTTCTATAACCGGATCTTCATGCCCTGTTATCAGCCTTTTTTTCAAACTGTATTTTGAGAGGGCTTTAAAATTGGCAAGATAACCGAATCCCTGACCTATTCCCCGCAGGCCCAGAGGTCTTCCATATTCCTGTCTTGCTTCCGGTGTTGTTTCAGGATTATCAACTCCAACTAAAATACTTCTTATTTGCTCCTTTTTCTCAATGAAATCCGTATAAGCCCTGGCTTTTTGCCAGTATTCCTCTTCGGAGATCTGAACAAGCTTATCTCTGGCTGCTCCACAGACAGGACATCTCCAGGAATCAGGAAAGTCCGAAACTTTTGTTTCAGGTTCTAATCCTGTGAGAGAATCTCCTTTTTCTTCATCGTAAATATAGATATTACAGACCGTACAGAGCCATTTAGCCATGTTGTTATTATTTCCCAGCCTGTTCTTTACCAGAGCCCCTGGTGCAATAGTAATCCCATCGCAGACCCATATTCTCATAAACAGGGCAGCCCGGACAAATACAGCCTTTCTCTTCCTTTATTATTTCACTTTTTCCTGTTGCACAGAATAATAATCTCTTTTCCCCAGTACCAACATAAGTCGGGCAGTCGGCGCAGATGCACATCTTCGTAAGTTCCCCCATTTTTGTTTCTATTCACCCCATTTATTTATCCTGATAGTAAAATAAACAACTCAAACATATTTAAGTATAGTGATTCTATTGCTTACCTTTCTTGCTTTCGATTATGCGTTTCTTAATCCGGGCTATCTGTCTGGTGACAGGTATCTCCTTGGGACACACTTTTGTGCACCACCATTTTGTCTGGCAGCCCCATGCTCCATCTTTGTTATCCAGCAGAGATATCCTATCCTCGGCACCCTCGTCCCTTGAATCGAAGAGATACCGAAAAGCACGGACAAGCGCAGCAGGACCGATATATGCTTCCGTCTCCTTTGCCTGATTTATCGGGCATGAGGCAGTGCAGCAGGCGCAGAGTATGCAGCGGATGGCATCCTCGAATATTTTGTGCTCCTCCCTGGACTGGAGCCGTTCCCTGTCTGGCGGAGGAGAGTTTGTGATCAGATAAGGTTTGACTGAATTGTATTTTTCAAAGAACGGCTCCTGATCAACAACCATGTCCTTGACCACTCTGAAAACCTGCAGGGGCTCGATAAGGATCTCCTCATTCTCTTTAAAATCTTTAACTAACTTCTGGCATGCCAGGGCGCTTGTGCCGTTGATCCTCATCCCATCAGAACCGCATACACCGTGACCGCAGGACATCCGAAAAGACAGCGTTGGGTCCTGTTCCCAGCGAATCCGATTGAGGCAATCCAGAATCCGATCCACCGGGTTTGCCTGTATATCGTAAGTCTGATAGTAAGGCTTTTCATCCTTCTTTGGGTCGTAGCGAAAAATCTTAAATTTCAGTAACATCAGTATTTCCTCGGTTGTGGTTTAAATCGTGTGATCTTAACTGGCTTATACCTTATATCAGGTTTCTCGCTGCGGAAAACCAGTGTATGTTTAAGATAATTGGTATCATCCCTATCAGGGAAATCATCCCGGAAGTGGGCTCCTCGACTCTCCTTCCGGTTAAGAGCGCTCAAGAGTATCACCTCTGCAAGCTCAAGTTGATGTCCCAGTTCTACCGCTTCCATTATTTCGTAATTGTAAGACGTTCCTTTATTTTCAACATTAATATCCCTGTAGCGTTCTTTCAGAGACTGGGTCTCCTCAAAACCTTTCTTAAGACCATCCTCATTCCGGAAGACCGAACAATGATCCATCATCAGGGACTGCATCCTTCGCCTGATATCATCGACTTTTTCTTTGCCCTTATGGTCAAGCAATCCATTAATTTTAGCCTGAACCATTTTTAATGGTTCGAAGGAAATGGTGGAAGATCCGGGTTCTGAGATATACTGCTTCATCGCTATCCCGCTTCTCCTCCCGAATACCAGCAAATCCAGGAGAGAGTTGCAGCCAAGCCTGTTCCCGCCGTGGACAGATACGCAGGCACATTCTCCTGCAGCGTATAGACCCTGAGCGACCCTGCCCTTCTCGTCAATGAGAACCCTGCCTTCCGAATCCGTGGGGATACCTCCCATAATATAATGGATTGTAGGCTGGACAGGAATAGGATCTTTTACCGGGTCAATACCCAGATAAATCCTCACAAAAGAGGTAATTTCCCATAGTTTCTCCATGATCCTTTCCTCACCAAGATGCGTCAAATCAAGATGAACATAATCCCCATCGAAACCCCTGCCTTCCCTGACTTCGTTCAGGATGGAACGGGAAACAATATCCCTGGGCGCAAGGTCTTTTACAGTGGGGGCATATCGCTCCATGAACTGTTCTCCTGTCTTATTCCTTAAAATTCCCCCTTCCCCTCTTGCCGCTTCACTTACAAGGATGCCGAGTGGATAAAGTCCTGTTGGATGTATCTGGATAAATTCCATATCCTGAAGAGGAATACCAGATTGATATGCCAGAGCGAGACCGTCTCCGGTCGAAGCATAGCCGTTGGAAGTGATTTTATATATCTTGCCGCATCCGCCAGTAGCAAGAAGAACAGCTTTTGCTTCAATGAGATTTAGCTCCCCAGAGGAAAGTTCGTATGTAACAACCCCCTCACATTTCCCTTCTTCAAAGATAAGCGAAAGAACGTATTGTTCATTGTAGAATTTCACATTTTTTCGCAGGCACTGGTCAAATAGCGTGTCGAGAACTACCCTTCCTGTTCGGTCAGATGCATGACATGCTCTTTTCACGGGCCTCTTACCATAATCCTGTGTATGCCCTCCGAAGTTGCGCTGAGCTATCTTTCCTGCAGCATTGCGGCTGAATGGAACGCCCATATGTTCCAGTTCATATATTACTCTGGGAGCATCCCTGACCATGATCTCCACTGCATCCTGGTCAGCAAGGTAATCGCTTCCTTTGACCGTATCGAACATATGCCATTCCCAGTGATCTTCTTCCTCATTGCCGATGGAAGCGGCGATTCCACCCTGGGCTGCGCCTGAATGGGAGCGCGTGGGAAGGACTTTGCTAACTACAGCGACATCTGCTTCTTCCACACATTCAACTGCAGCTCGAAGCCCTGCTAAGCCAGCCCCTACAATAACGATATCATGCTGGAAGTTCATGCATATCCCCATTTTACTCTGGACATAAAGACCCTCACCAGTTAACATTTAGAAGCTAATAATATGATAAATAGTTAACTGTGATTGATGCTTGGGCTTGGATTTTTGAAAAATAAAATCAAATTCTTATATAGTCTGCTTTCATGAAAAGTGAGAGTAGGAGGAACGTTCGGATTATAAATATTTCCTCCACAAGCCAATCGAATGAATAGTTTATTATCTATGAGAAGAAGTTTAATAAAAGGTGTGAAATGCCAGAAGTTTGTGCCAACCTCAGTGAAATAGAATATGAGATTCTTAAAAGTCTGAAAATTGTTGAGGGGGAGGATGGCGAGAAGCTCAAAAATCTTTTGAGATATTATATATCCACGACACCTGAGTTAAAGTCCTCTGAATATGCTCTGAAAAGGGTTGAATATAAGAACGAGATAGAAGAGAACTTACAGAATGTGTGGGATGCGTATGAAATTACAGATTATCCGACAGAGAACTGGAGTGAAGATAGAATAAATAAATTAACAAGCGGCCTTATCGAAATCAATGCTCTCATGAAGGCAGGCGAAGGACAATTCATTCCATCAAATAAATTTAGAACTCTGTTTAAAATGCTGCTCCATGATATTGTGACTGAAAACAGAGATATCGACGAATATAGTGCCGCTTGTGTTGCTTCAATCCAGTTGCTCATGGAGTTCGGGGCTGGAACCCTCAGCAACGAAACGATAAGAGACGGGACTATTTTTATTAATGAAGGATGGATGTTTGATTATGCTACAGAGGTTAAGAAAGCACGGGAGTTCATGAAAACCAAAAAGCTGTTTCCAAAGATTAAAATACCAAAAACGGTACCAGTGTAATTATTTTTGGACTGTTTCGTGGATGTCGGTTACAATAACGATTCCTTCCTCTGTTTCAAAAGGACTCATGTTAATCTCCACCTGGAACTCAGACCCATCCTTACGCTTTGCCATTGCACCAAGGTGAAGAGCCATTGTCTTTATAATAGGCTGCAAAAAGTAATCTGCGCAGTATTTAGGATGTGTCTCCTTGAAGCGTTCTGGTAACAGGATTTCATAAGGTTTGCCGAGCAATTCTTTACGGGTGTAACCAAATATTTTCTCGGTCTGAGCGTTGACGAGAAGAATATTGAAATCTCTGTCTATTGCTATGATGGCATCTGGTAGAGATTCTATAAGTCCCTGGAAATTTCTCTCAGCTCTTTTACTATCACTTATATCCATCCACATTCCCTGTAAACTCGTTACCTTGCCGCTGGAATCACGCCGCGCAGTAGCATTCATCAAAACCCATATCTTACTGCCATCCTTGCGGCTGACCTGTGCTTCGAAATCGGTAATGACACCTTTTGTGCGAATCGTGCGCAATAGCTGTAAGCGATAGCCTGGCTCGATAAAGACTTTCCGGAAATCGGTAACGTCAGACATAAGTTCTTCAGGAGAACCATAGCCGAGCATTCGCGCAAGTGATGGGTTCGCAGCAAGTATATGACCTTCAAATGAAATCTGGAAGATGCCCACAACAGCATTTTCAAAAATGCCTCTATATTTCATCTCACTTGCACGTAGCGCTTCCTCAGCCTGCTTGCGCTCTGTTATATCGCGGATAATGCCGCCATAAAATGCTTTATCTCCTACCTTCCAGGTTGCACGGGAAAGTTCCAGAGGAAATTCACTGCCATCTTTTCTCAATCCGTGCAGTTCGCTTATTTTTCCAATATAGTTGCTCTTACCAGTGCGGCGCACACGCTCAAGTCCTTTTAGATGAGCATCCCTGTATCGCTCAGGCATCAAAATTGTGAGCGGCTTACCCATGACCTCTTCTTCCTCATAGCCAAATATGGTTTGAGCGCCTTTGTTCCATGAAATAATGTTCCCATCGCTATCGGCTAGAATAATTGCATCGATAGCCGACTGCACCACGGAGCGAAATCTCATCTCCGACTCCCGCAGCGTTTCCCGCAATTCTGCCAGTTCATTCATAGGTTGCTCTCTTGTTTCTTTATATAATATTGTCTATCCTTTGATATAACTTGCCGTATTGACTGATTTTTTCCCATTAACTCTTATGCTTACAATCGATTCAACAATCTTAAATCTCCAAAGCCCATATTTATTTATTATTGCTCAGGCAGAAAACGACATACTATAAACTTGAAAATCGGCACAAGGTAATGAATGTAAAATTTGATTAACATAAGAGCCCAAGCTAATAGATACTGTATATTAATATGATTCTTCCATTACCTTATTATTGTCTCAGAGTCTTGATAATCGATCGGCAGAGCTTCTATCATAAGGTAATGGAAGAATTATACTGATATACAGTATCCATCAAATTCGATGAATATTTGAAATCAGTTCTTGGAAAACTTTCGAAGTTTTAAATTTTTTGAATAAGTCTTCAGCATTCGAAAAGTATTTAAATGCTTATGTACATGTATATTTTAATCATACAATTGATTCTAATAAGGGGGTGAGCAGTGGGGCGATGAAACTCCTTTCAATTAGTTGATTCTATCTTTTTTAGGTGGGATGGTGAATAAAACGATAATATGTGAGTGCGGGGAAATCATCGAGGGCAGTACGTTTAGAGATTACATTCGAACTTCTGCAAATCCATCAACGCCAACTATCGGACACAAAAACTGCGGGCTTATATTCAATTTTATCGATCAGAAATTATCTAAGAAATATTCATCCAGGAGAGAACTGAAGAGTCTCGCTATGAAGTTTGCAGAGAAAAAAAATCTGGATTATGCAATTATTGAGAGATTTCTTCTTGAAGTAGATCGTTTGAAATCGTACGGAAACCTCACTGATAGCGATATACTGATTACGGCATTTCAAAAGGTTGTAAAATAAAGGATGAATCATCAGAAAGATTGCATCCTTAAAACTATCAAAGTGTAATGATAAACGTACCACGCATATGAATGTTATCCTCTAAATTGTGCTTACCAATAAACTTAAACTCTATTTACTAACTTTTGTGTTCATTAAAAATGCTTCTGTGGTTATTGATTTAATAAGATCATTATCAAAACTCAAGAACTTAGAACAGAGATCGCGCGTGTGAAAAGTGAGGTAAGATTATGAAATGTATGAAAAGGAGGCAAAACTATGTTCGAAAAGAAATGGACACGATGGCTGATAATATCGGCAATCCAGGCCGTGACCGTTGAAGACTACACTAAAATTGAGATCCCCCAGTCTGAGAAGGGGGTGATTTCAGATGCCAATTAAACCAACCTATCCGGGTGTGTACATCCAAGAGATTCCCAGCGGTGTGCGGACGATCGTGGGTGTCAGCACCTCAGTTACGGCATTTGTTGGATCAGCTGAGAGCGGTCCGATAAATAAAGCAATCCATATCCTGAGCTACAGCGACTTTGAACGCCGTTTTGGCGGCCTAGCTAACGACTCTGAGATGAGTTATGCAGTGCGCCAGTTTTTTTCCAATGGCGGCAACGATGCCTGGGTAGTGAGAGTAGCAAAGAATGCGACCGCAGCTACAAAAACTTTGCAGAACAGCAATGGTCAGGATGTGCTTAAGATCACTGCCCTTGACGAGGGTAAGACCAGCAATGAGATTGAAGTGCGGGTAGATTACAAAACCGGAAATCCCGCCAGTACGTTCAACCTGGCTGTAGGTGACGAGACGTATCTTGACCTCTCGATGAACAGTAACGATCCACGCTATGCTGAAGACATCATAAACGATGTCTCAAGGCTGGTAATAGTTGAGCGTGTAGCCGACCTGTCAGGCCTGGGCACAGGAACAAGCATAAGCGGCGAGATCGGTGATGTAAATACACTACTGGATGCCAATCACAACCAGTTGCGTGTCTCGGTCAATGGCTTACCGCCTATAAGCGTGCAAATCGACCTGCCAGCAGACATATCCGGTGCGGATGCTATTGCTAGGTTAGCCTTGCTCTGTACGGCTCTTCAGACGAAAGTGCGGGCTGCGGCTAACGGAGAAACAGCCATATCCGCCTTTACATGCGCACCCAATGCCGATAACAACCGCATTGTAATGACCTCGGGTGAAGCTGGCGAGGCATCTAGCATGCGTGTGCTGGCAGGCATAAGAAATGATGCAGTGGGCAGGTTAAAGCTTGGAACCGTAAACGGTGGACAAGAGACTGACGCAGTTTCAGTTATTAGACCTGTGGAAGCTCCTGATCATGGAACTCTGACTAGCGGTGTATTGACTGATGCCGATCTGACCGGACCTCCTGTGCTGCCCAGTGCCGGCAACCGCAGCTTCTACATCAGCATAGATGGCTATGGTCCTGATATTGTTGATATCGGTACAGCACCGGCAGCCGGAACAACTCTTCAAGAGAAGCTACAGGACATAGCAGCACGTATCCAGACTAAAGTACGCGCACTTAAAGCATCCAATCCAAGCTACCTGAATTTCACCTGCACTGTTGCCGCTTCGAAACTCATACTTGCGTCAGGAAGCAGGGGGGCTGGTTCAACAGTGATGGTAAACGAGGTCACGGGCGATGGCCTGGCGGCTGGATTGAAACTTTTATCAGACGCGACTATAACCCAGCCAGATAATTTAATGTTGCAGGGCGGTAATGAAGAATCCTTTACCGACGCTGAGGCATACAATATATACATCGGGAACAGGGCTGACCGTGAAGGTATCTACGCATTGGAAAGTGTTGATATCTTCAACCTGCTCTGCCTATCCGGGGTCACCGATAGCGGCATTTTGGCGGATACGGATTCATACTGCCAGGAGCGGCGTGCGTTTATGATTATCGATGCACCGCACGATACAAAGAAGCCATCCGATATGGTCACTGTTATCTCCGGCACGGCGCTTCCGAAATCGGATCATGCAGCCGTCTATTATCCGTGGATCAAGATAGCCGATCCTTTGAAAGGAGGCAAACTGCGCTCATGTCCGCCAAGTGGCACGGTCGCAGGATTGTATGCACGTACCGATAGCGCACGCGGAGTATGGAAAGCTCCTGCCGGCATAGATGCTACTCTGGTAGGAGTACAGGAAATCGAGTACCTGTTGACCGATATGGAGAACGGAACGCTCAACCCCCTCGGGGTCAACTGTATACGCATCTTCCCCGTCTTCGGCGCAGTGGCCTGGGGGGCCCGTACGTTGCGCGGTGCCGATCAGATGACATCGGAGTACAAATATATCCCTGTCCGCCGCCTGGCTCTCTATATCGAGGAAAGCCTCTACCGCGGTACGCAATGGGTAGTCTTTGAGCCCAACGATGAGCCGCTCTGGGCTCAGATCCGACTTAACATAGGAGCCTTCATGCAAAGCCTCTTTAGACAAGGAGCTTTCCAGGGTAAGACACCTCAGGAGGCATACTTCGTCAAGTGCGACAAGGAGACGACAACTCAGGATGATATCAACAAAGGTATCGTCAACATAGTTGTTGGTTTTGCTCCCCTTAAGCCAGCCGAGTTTGTGATTATTAAGATTCAGCAGATAGCTGGGCAGATTCAAACATAGGAGGTAATACATATGGCACAGTTCAGTGTAAATGCGCAGCGTTTTGACCCATATAAAAATTTTAAGTTTAGAGTGAAATGGGATGGGCGTTACGTGGCAGGCATTAGTAAAGTGGGCATGTTAAAGAGAACCACAGAGGTGGTGAAGCATAGAGAAGGAGGCGACCCAAGCAGCAGTCGCAAATCTCCTGGCCGTACTGAATATGAGGCAATTACCCTGGAGCGGGGCGTAACCCACGATAAGGATTTCGAGCAGTGGGCCAACAAGGTCTGGAACTATGGTTCCGGTCTTGGTGCTGAGGTTTCGCTCAAGGACTTTCGTAAAGACATTATCATTGAAGTCTACAACGAGGCAGGTCAGCTGGCTATTGCCTATAAAGTCTATCGCTGCTGGGTCTCGGAATTTCAGGCCACGCCTGATCTGGATGCCAATGCAAACGCTGTTGCCATTCAACATATAAAATTGGAAAATGAAGGCTGGGAGCGCGACTATGAAGTTGGCGAGCCAACTGAGCCAAGCTTCACAGAACCGAGCTAAACCATGCATCCTTTATCGGCTCAAGATATCCTTCAGGTCTGGGAGCTGGGACAGAGGCAGCATCCTGTAGGCAGAGCGCTAACCATGCTCGCTGCAGCCTGTCCGGATATGATGCGGGATAAATTGGCCTGCCTAAGTATCGGACAGAGGGATGCATGTTTACTCACTTTACGCGAACAGACCTTCGGTGCTAAGCTAAATGGTTTTGCCGAATGTACGCAATGTAAGGAACGCACTGAGTTCACTATGAATGTAGCCGATATCAGAGTTGCCAGCAATTCTGATGAACAGGTGTATGAACTGACCGTGGAAGGTTTCGATCTGCGTTTTCATCTTCCCAATAGTTTAGATCTTGCAGCAATCATCAACTGTAATGATCAGGCAGAGGCACGTAGCCTGCTTGTTCAGCGCTGTTTGCTGCAAGTTAATCGAAGTGGCGCAATGATATCTTCCAAGGAGTTATCGGAGGAGGTCACAGCAAGGTTTGTAGCTCACATAGCCGAATGCGATCCTCAATCTGAAGTGCTGCTAAATTTAAAATGTCCCGCATGCAGCTATAGCTGGCAGATAATGTTTGATATAGTATCTTTTTTCTGGACAGAAATCTGCGCCCAGGCGAACCGCTTGCTGCATGAAGTGCATATTCTGGCCATTGCTTATGGATGGTGTGAGGAAGATATTTTATCCTTAAGCACAGATCGGCGACAATTTTATCTGGAGATGGTAAGCTGATGTCTGATTTCCTTACGAGATTAGCTGAGCGAACGTTAGGCTTGGCGCCAGTGTCACAACCGATAATTGCCCCGATGTTTGCTCCGAATACTCTGAACGATAACCCACCAGGTTTGGTGCAGAGTAACGGGTCACAGGGCGCCATGGATAAAACCCAGGCTACACCAGCTCAGGAGTCTTCGCCAGTCTTTTCTAAATCTGATTTGATGGCTGAAGCCCTGCTCTCAGATAGCATGATTGGGAGTGATAATAATGGTATCTTTAAACCTACATCAAAATCGGTGAATTCCAAGGGTTTACCTGAAGGCAAGAGCTCAAAAGAATCGGACCTCAATGAATCTAATGAACACTCTATAGATAGGATTATTTCGGAACAGAATCAGAAAAATAGCCTGGAGCACTCAATTAACGTGCAGAAAGTCATATCTGGACCCCGAATTAATTTGGATACGTTAAATACCATGCAACGGAAGATTCCAGCAGCTCCAGAAGCACAGCATGCTGAAACATCCGCCTCGATGCCGTATACGCACAGGAGATTTCGCTCTCAAAATGTAGCTACACCAAAATCATCCTCATCAACACCTACAATCCAGGTAACCATCGGCCGCATTGAAGTGCGTGCCATCACGCCACCTGTGGCACCGGCACAACGTTCACGCGCGCCAAGTCCAACTCTTTCTCTAAATGAGTACCTCAAGCAGCGCAATGGGGGTCAGCGATGAGTAGCGCCCTTGCAATTGCATCTGTAACAGCAGTATTGAAAGATTTACTTGATAACGCAATGATCGATCATTCTGTCAGCGCAAGTGTCGGCGGCACAGTTACAGTTACTGCCCTGGCGCCTGACCGTATCAAGACGGGAGATGAAGAGAGTGCACAGCTCAATCTATTTTTGTATCACGTTACACCCAACCAAGGTTGGCGCAATGTCGGCCAGCCTTCGCGCAATGAGCGTGGGGAACGCCTGACAAATCCACCGCTTGCTCTTGATCTTTATTATTTGTTGACAGCATATGGTAAGCAAGACTTTGAGGCCGAGATATTACTGGGCTATGCAGCGCAACTCCTTCATGAAACTCCCGTCCTGACACGGAATGCAATTCGTAAAGCGCTGGCGCCCCCTTCGCCAGTAGGTGGAAGCATCTTGCCGCCTGCTTTAGGAGCCCTGGTCGCCTCTGATCTTGCTGATCAGGTAGAGCTCATCAAGATATCCCCGCATCAAATGACTACTGAAGAAATATCGAAGCTGTGGACAGCATTTCAGACAAAGTACAGATCATCGGTTGCTTACCATGCATCTGTCGTATTGATTGAGAGCAAATATCCAGCTCGATCGCCGCTACCGGTCCTGACACGCGGCAAGCCCGATGTTGCTACCGGTCGCGATGAAGGCGTGATCTCCCAACCCAGTCTGATACCGCCATATCCCACTCTTCAGGAGGCGATTCCGCAAAAACAGCAACTTGCTGTCCGCATGGGCGAGATTTTGATCCTGCACGGCCACCATCTGGATGGTGACCAGGTAACGACGCGTTTCACGCATGTCCGCTCATCTGGCACTCTGGAGTTACCGGTCTCTCCCGGGGCGACCTCTATCGAATGCCAGGTTCAAGTTCCACCTGATCCTGCGCCTGGCCCGGTAAATCCCGATTCACCCCAGAATCCAGATAACTGGCAAGCCGGCGTCTATAGCGTTGCTGCAGTAATTCACCGCACTGGCCAACCGGATCGGACTACGAACGAACTGCCTGTTGTTCTGGCTCCGCGCATAAAAAATATCACTTCCAGTACGACGGGAGGCGTGGTGACTCTGACTGTAGAATGCAGTCCGAAAGTCTGGAAGACACAACAAGTGACGCTGGTAGTCAGCGACCGCGAGATTGCTGCCGAGCCGATCACGCAAGACAAGACCGACACACTGATTTTCAAATCCTCCAGTTTGCCCGGCGGTGCTCAATGGGTGCGGCTGCGAGTGGATGGTATTGACAGCATTCTGATCGATAGAAGCGTTCAGCCGCCTGCTTTTGACTCAACACAGAAGGTGACGATTTAATGTACACTTCGAAAGTAGATACGAACTGGCTTGAGGCTAATCAGCACTACTTAACTGCATCACTGGCAGTTATACGCGGAGTCCTGGAGAGGCATGCTAAACATATAAAGGGCGCACAAGAAGCGGATAAAGACGATGATAAGGCACAGCAAGTGCTGCAGGAGGCTGCCAGTGCCATGCCTGCACCGGCTGCATTGGAGATGCTGTGTACGGCATTTAGCTTATCACCTTTTGAGCGCGATGTACTGCTGTTATGTGCTGGCGTAGAACTGGATTCCACCTTCTCGCAGCTATGTGCTGCTGCACAGGGTGATCCGCTGAGAACCTATCCAACTTTTAGCCTTGCGCTGGCTGCTCTTTCAAATCCACACTGGAATGCGCTTACTCCTGCAGCGCCGCTTCGCCGCTGGCGGCTAATAGAAGTCGGGGCTGGCAGTGCGCTCACTCTCAGCCCGCTGCGCATCGATGAACGAGTGCTACACTACCTCGCTGGCGTGCAGTATCTTGATGAGCGGCTGGTGGGCATAGTTGAGCCTTTGCATATATCAGATAACTTGGTGCCATCACATCGCGCGCTTGCAGAGCGGCTCACGAAGACATGGTTGAATACAACCGGTACACTCTTGCCCATAGTGCAATTATGCGGAAGTGAAGCTTCAAGTAAAAGGGCTATCGCTGCAGCAGCCTGCAAATCGCTTGGGCTGAACCTGAACGTGATACCCGCTGGTGCCATTCCACTAAGTCCAGGCGAGCTTGACTCACTAACTCGTTTGTGGGAGCGCGAGGCGGCTTTAAGCTCAAGCGCACTGCTCGTGGATTGCGATGAGATGGATACAACAGATGCGGTGCGAGATAGAGCGATTACTCAATTAATCGAATGTACAAACGGGGCACTCATTATTACAAGCCGTGAGAGACGGCGTGTACGGCAGCGTACAATAATCACTTTTGATGTCAGCAAGCCTTCCGCAAATGAGCAGCGTGCTATCTGGCAGAGTGCACTTGGTACTGAAGCATCTGACCTGAATGGTGAAGTAGATGCGCTGGTGTCACAGTTCAACCTGGGTGCAGAGACCATTTACAATATTTGTACTGATGCACCTGGAAGTTTCGCATCAAGTGATGATAAAAATGAACCTGGCAGCGTGCTATGGGATGCCTGCCGAATACAGGCGCGCCCACGTCTGGATGACCTGGCGCAGCACATTCAGCCTGCCGCGACCTGGGATGATCTTGTGCTGCCAGAGCCGCAGCATCAGGTTCTGCGCGAGATTGCGGTGCATGTGCGGCAACGAACTAAGGTTTATGAAGACTGGGGTTTTGCTTCAAGAGGTCAGCGAGGACTTGGCATAAGCGTTCTTTTTGTGGGCGCAAGCGGCACAGGCAAGACAATGGCGGCAGAGGTGCTGGCAAGCGAGCTAGCGCTTGACCTTTACCGGATCGACCTGAGCCAGGTGGTGAGCAAGTATATAGGCGAGACAGAGAAGAACCTGCGGCGGGTGTTCGATGCTGCAGAAGAGGGCGGGGCTGTACTGCTCTTTGACGAGGCTGATGCGCTGTTCGGAAAACGCAGCGAAGTGAAAGACAGCCACGACCGCTACGCAAATATCGAGGTGAGCTACCTCTTGCAGCGCATGGAGGCATATCGCGGGCTTGCGATACTGACAACGAATATGAAAAGCGCACTGGATACGGCTTTCCTGCGGCGCATCCGCTTTATTGTTCAATTCCCATTCCCCGACACTGCGCAACGCGCAGAAATATGGCGGCGCATCTTCCCTTCCAGCACACCGACAGAGAATATTGATGTTAACAGGCTGGCAAAACTGAGCATAGCTGGAGGCAACATCCGCAACATCGCGCTGAACGCTGCCTTTCTTGCGGCAGACGCAGGGGAATCGGTGCGCATGATGCATCTGCTGCGCGCAGCTCGTGGCGAGTATGCCAAGCTGGAGAAGCCTCTGACTGAGGCTGAGATCGGAGGTTGGATATGAAAACAGCCAATATCAAACTGCATATAGAAGAACTTGTACTGCATGGCTTTGCGCCGGGTGACCGCTATCGCATAGCTGAAGCTGTAGAGCGCGAAATTGCGCGGCTGTTCTCTGAGCAGGGAATGCCGCAGTCGCTGAATCGGGGCGGGGAGATAGAGCGCCTGGACGGCGGGGCGTTTGAGGCGGCGCGAGGTTCTAAACCTGAAGCAATCGGCGCCAAAGTGGCGCGGACGGTGTATGGAGGATTATCAAAATGAGAAAAGAGTATCCAGAGAGTGCCACAACAAGTGGAGGGTCTTTTAGAAACCGAGATCAGAATCAAATTAAAGAGGAGGTCTATTATGGGTATATATGACTTTAAGCATGGGGTGAGAATCCCGGCAGGCAGCAGCGCCACATATTCGAATACATCTAAGGCTCAAATTATCAGTTCAAGTGGGGGCCTGGCAGTATTCAATTATGATGGTCGTATTGATGTTCAATGCGTCTGTCAGCTTCCCGTCCCAGAGAAAGCACAGATTCGTCAGTTTGTGATGGTCGGTAACGTCGATATAGGTGAAATCTATGCAGAGCTTGGTGGAGTACGATGGAACGTTCCGAGGCAACATATCCTGTATGCATCGGTAAGGATGCTACCAACTACACCTTATGAAGTCGCAGAAATGAGACAAAAAAAGATGGTAGTAAATCTGCCTGTTTCAGGAAACGGGAGCTTATCGACGGATAGGATACTGTGTTATTTTATCCAAGCCAGCTTTCGCTCTGATTCAGCCGTAAGTATTGAGCAAGCTCTTGAGGTGTTTTATTTCGAGATCTACTGGGATTAGTATAACCTTGGACATGCCCAGGTGTACTCTCCAGGCGGTATACGAAGAAATATGAGTGCGAGATTGCAAACACAAATGAAAGTCGCATCGAGTCCATCTTTTACACCCACGCAGACAGGGCTCTTGCAGCGCAAATGTGCCTGCGGTGGCGCGGCCGGTATGTCGGGAGACTGCGCGGAATGCAACAAAAAGAAGCGATTCGGTCTGCAAACCAAACTCAAGATCAACGAGCCGGGGGATACATACGAACGAGAAGCGGACAGGATTGCCGATCAGGTGATGGCAACGCCGGCACATCTAGCCGTCAGCGGCGCACCGCCGCGCATCCAGCACTTCTCAGGACAATCGAATGGGCAGATGAACGCGGCGCCCGACAGTGTAGACT
>JBAQLI010000158.1:0-38803 GCA_049301735.1 Candidatus Methanoperedens sp. | reverse complement strand
CGAGTTTAATACTCAAGGACACATTGGTCTGCTCTGCTTATACCAGATATATTAATAAAACAGGGCAACCAATATTAATTTTTTCATGTTCATTTATGAACCGCAGTTCATAGCTGACTCTGTGGTTTTGGCTTTTCGGATAGGTTCTTAATTGGAAATTCTGTTCATTATGGGAAGAGCTTCATCGATCAAGATAAGGGGAGTGGGATAACCAATAATGCAAGGATGAATAAAATGCCGATTTGACATTAGTGGGTTTACCGAAGTGGTTTCCACACTTTTAAGAAATCAATACGCTTGAAATCATTATCACTTGTTGCAATATCTGAAATTTCATACGTTTTACAAGTTGCTGCATGTATAGCATCACTTCCAAGGAGTATGTTAAATATCTTTTTTGCTTCCAAAACAATATGATACCCAATTTCAAAAATCTTCAATCCGCGGTAATTCAATATCTCAGTAATTATTTCGCTAGCTTTTTCCGTTTCTGCAAGTATGTGAGGATTATCTTTTATGAATCTAACTGCTTCAAACGGCTTTTTATTGTAATTTGTGCATACTTCTAAAATAAGCAGTTTGTGATATACTTCTTCGATCACTGCCAGATCGAACATAATTACAGGAACTTATCGGGCTCTGAGGTCAGGACTTCTTCTACGAGTTCATTGGAAGCTTTGATTCTGGTTTTTAATGATGGTTCTGTATGAACGCGTTCTATCCTTATTACGATGTCCTGCTCTTCTATATCAAGGCGCTTCTTCGGAAAAATAATCCCTTTTTTTATGGTGGCATCAACAAGTATTGACATTTTATCCTGTAATCATAGGCGTTT
This sequence comes from Candidatus Methanoperedens sp., assembly GCA_049301735.1. GTDB lineage: Archaea > Halobacteriota > Methanosarcinia > Methanosarcinales > Methanoperedenaceae > Methanoperedens. Next base: position 37,968 of record JBAQLI010000158.1, on the reverse strand, counting down.
CCATTCAAAAAGCTTTGTGTTTGCACAGATGAATATAATTTTTGGGGACAAGAAGCATTAATTATGATAGAGTTATTCAATCCTGTTACAAATACTTATCCAGCAGCTTCGTGATATCCTGGGAAAGCCTGTCAGCAATGTACTTTAGGGTAGTCCACATATCCTCAAAAGTCTTACCCGCGGAATTGATACTATTTTTCATTATTGGAAAAGCCCTATCTATCCAGATTGGGAGTGTCATGACAACTAATGCAATGATGAACAATAGCAAGAACAAGAAGATTTGTTTTGAGTTCATAAACACCTAAAAATAAAAATGACCCCCATGAAAGGGGGCATTTCATAGGTTTATATTACGGTTACTTTCATTTGTGTGATAACCTGGCCGGATGGGATATCCTGAAGCATAATATTCAAAATATCTCCTTTTGTAGGTGCCGTCGCCCATGTATGGCTAATGCTTGCCCCTGCACCAAGAGTATCGACAGGTGTGGTCGCATTTTGGAATTCAGGTGTATTACCTCTCAAAGCGATAGTTGTAATACTGTCAACTGCTGCATTAGTAACGGCATTTGTTATTGTGATTCTCTCATCTTTCAGAATCAATGGATCGCCTCCATTATGAGTAAGTGTTAAGTTTGAGACATCTGCCGTAACTCTCAACTGCACCGATGGCGCTTTTGCCGGGGGTGCCATACCGAATACGAAAGCAGCGATAACGGCTGCTAATATTACAGTGATCGCAACCATCAGGATAACACCGATGACCGGCGATACTGCCTCTTCATTCTTTCTAAATCTCATTTTATTTTTCCTCCTGATATATTCCTTTAGTTCTATTTTTTACAACGTTTTCGAGTTTTGTAGTCCACATATTCTGAACCTGTGTATATTCACATTCAAGATAATGTGAGACTGCCTTGGCGAGAGCGTCTTTGGTATTGGTCTCGCCCGTCTTTGTTTTCAGGGCTTCGATATCCTCTACCATGAGAACTGTTTGTACATGCATTATTTTCGCCATTTTTAGTCTCCTTCAAGAGAAATCATACCCTATTAGGAGTATAATTTTTCTTATAACTATTATTATGAGTATCATATATTTAAAGATGGTGGGAGTCAGGACATTAAAATGAAGATGAGCATTTTTCAAAAAACATAAACTGATTCTTCGGATGGCGTTTTATGTAAATAACAATCAAAAAATATCTATAAATTCAAAACCGAGAATTACAAAAATATTAATGCATTGCCTGCCCATTTTAAAGCGTCAGGACAGCCTAAATAAGTTATATTTTCTTACTATCCCGGTCTGTCTGCTCCCTGCCCTGCGCCCTCACCGCACACGGAGGGGGGCTGGGATGCGTTAATGGAGGTTTTTGAATTTTGCTAGATTCATCAGGATTCTAACTACTCAAAATTATAACGTTTTTAAAATATCGGACGGCATAAGCCTTTTCAATCCTTTAATATTATCAAAATGCCTATCATAGCTGACTATTGAAGCTTTCAGCTTTTTTGTAATAAATGATTGCAGCGCATCATCAAAATCAAGTCCTTTTTCCATCTCTTCAATAGCCCCAAGCTCTTCTTCAATATTCGTTGAATAAACAGATAAACCTTCAAAATCGACTATGCTGCTCAAGAATATTTTGAGTTCTTTTTGTTTATTGAAATTGCTCAATATAACTTCTATTCTCCACCTCTTTAAGCAATCGCGCACAATCGTTCTTAAAAGCTCTATTTAAAATAAGCTCAAGGAAAATATTAGTATCAATGAGATAAGCTTTTTTTTGCCCAGATTCCTTTCGTGCTGTGCTGTAATTCGACTGAATCAATATCTATATCTCCCAGAAGACCCACAAGCCTATCCACTTTGGATTTCCGTATTTCGATCATGACTTCTTCACCTTCGGAAAGGTTCAACTTTTTATTTGGTTTCAACATCTTGTCCCTGTAAATTGCTCTTACTCTCATTTTATTTTAAAAGGTTGCCTTTGTATATAGTAATTATGCTGAATTATGATTCAAATTTTTTTCCATATTATAACTCCGCTCTTTATTCTATCAGTAATATAGGCTGTAGCTATCGTATATTCATCTAATCGAACAACAACGCACATATGCTTGCCTCCATATATATGCTCATAATACCTATAAAACAGCAAGACAAAAGAAAAATGTTTAAAGTTTGAAGAACAAGGATAGCCTGAGAATGCTATCCATCGGTGTATTAACGCGGGGAAAATACGGCTTGCGCCTGATCGAAAATATCAGGAACAATTCCGGTTTCAAGGTCTCATCATTAGAGCTTCCTGAATCACTTCCCGATTTCATAGAAGAACCAGCAGAATTTATCAAAGGGTTGGATCTGGATAAAACCTTTTTTTCAAATGACCTGATAATAGCTTACATAATGCATCCTGACCTGGCACCTGAAATTGTCCGGCTTGCAGGCGAAAATGGGGCTCACGCTGTAATTATCGCAGGAAGCGCGGCAATTGCAGGCGGAAGAGATGAGCTTTTAAACCTGTCCAAAAAATATGGCATTCATATCGAGATACATGAGATATGCTGCGATATAGGACAATCAAGCAGCAATACCGTTACGGAATTTGCAACATGTTTTGGAAGGCCGCAAATACATATCACTACAAAAGATGGTTTAATCTCTACCGTAAAGGTCATCCGGGGCGCCCCATGCGGAAGTACATGGCACATGGCAAAAAACCTTGTCGGGTCAAAAACAGATGAAGCTCCTGCAAAAGGCGGTCTTCTTGTGCAGCAATATCCATGCAGGGCCATCCGGGGCACAAAAGGCGGAATACATAAAGCTGCGAAGTTTCATAAGGAAGCAGTGGAAAAAGCATTAAAAGAGAGTGATTACATGAAAGGATCAATCTATGAACGCTCACTCAAGTTCCATGAAGCGCATCAGGGAAAGATAGCCCTGAAAACCAAAGTAAGTTTAAAAACAAAAGATGATTTAAGCCTTGCCTATACACCAGGCGTCGCGCAGGCGTGCCTGCAGATACAGTCAAACAGGGATGACATCTACCGTTATACTTCAAAAGGAAATTTTGTTGCCGTAGTAAGTGACGGCACATCGGTTCTGGGATTGGGAGACCTCGGTGGTTATGCAGCACTTCCTGTTATGGAAGGAAAGGCGGCGCTTTTTAAAGTTTTTGCAGGCGTAGATGCTTTTCCGATATGTCTTGATACCAGGGATACTGAGGAAGTAATAAGTATCGTAAAGAACATAGCGCCTGTTTTTGGCGGCATCAATCTTGAGGATATAGGTGCACCGCGCTGTTTTGAGATTGAGAAACGGCTAAAAGGATTACTTGATATTCCCGTATTCCACGATGACCAGCATGGAGCAGCTCTCGTCATGCTTGCCGGGCTGATAAATGCCCTGAAAGTTGTGGGAAAGAAATTCTGCGATATAAAAGTTGTTATAAGCGGCGCGGGCGCAGCAGCTACAGCAAGCGCAAAACTTCTTTTGGATGAAGGTGTGAGGGATATCATAATGTGCGATTCAACAGGCATAATTTATGAAGGTAGAGCCAGGCTTAATCCTTATAAAGAAGAACTTGCCAGGCTTACTAATAAAAACCGGATAATGGGAAATCTTGCAGATGCCATGAAAGGAGCAGATGTTTTTATAGGTTTATCCGTGGAGGGGATAGTCTCTGAGGAAATGATACGATCCATGTCCGATGATGCAATAGTCCTGCCACTTGCTAATCCCATCCCTGAGATCATGCCGGAAAAAGCAAAAAAAGCAGGCGCACGGATTGTCGGGTCAGGCCGCTCGGATTGCTCCAATCAGATAAATAATGCCCTTGGTTTTCCCGGAATATTCAGGGGAACTCTGGATGTCAGGGCAAGAGATATCAATGAAGAAATGAAAATGGCAGCAGCAAATACACTGGCGTTACTTGTGCCCGAACCTTCGGAAGAAATGATAATTCCAAGCATTTTTGATCCTGAAGTCGCGCCGCGAGTTGCCTCTGCTGTTGCCCGGGCAGCCATGGAAAGCGGAGTTGCAAGAAAACGGGTTTCTCCTGAAGAAGTGGCAAGACATACAAGAGAACTGGTCAGGGATCAATGAAGTTCACGAATTTCCTGATAATATTGTGCATATTTTTAAGCCTTTATTTTTGGGGCTCAAAAGAGAATCTTGCATTCAGTGAATATGCCCTTTTTCACGGAGCATTTTATACTTTATTGACCGGGCTTTTTGTTCATGCAAATTTTGTTCATCTTTCCGGGAACATGATTTTTCTTTATGTTTTCGGGAACAGCCTTGAAGATGAAGTCGGAGCCTTCAATACTGCCCTTGTTTTTTTTACAGGCGGCATATTATCGTTCATTATCAGTATACCATTTTATCCGGGAGCGAGCATGTTGGGGGCATCTGCCGCCATATTTTCAGTGATGGCTGCACTTTTGCTTGCCCGGCACCCGGGGTATTCATTCCAATTTCTTTCGCCAATTGGGCCCCTTGCGCTTTTGTATTTTATTTTCAATATAATGGCTGTTAAAAACGCTACGGGCGGGAATGTTGCATATTTCTCACACATATTCGGGTTTATCATAGGAATGTTTTTCGGAGCAAAATGGAACAAGCAGTGGAAGAAGAGCCTGTTTATTACTTTTGCATTGTTAATTGTTTATTTCATATTATATATTTATTTGAGTAAATGGATTTAAGTGAACATGATTGATTTGAATTTGATAAATAAAGAAAAGATTAAAATAAAAATAATATGTAATAGGATTAACTTCGAAAAAGGTTTAAATTTAGAAAAGGATTAATTTATGAAAATATCAGTAATAGGAACAGGTTATGTCGGAACTGTCAGCGCAGCATGTTTTGCGCAACTTGGACATGAAGTTATTTGTGTGGATATTGATAAATCAAAAATTGATAAGATAAATGCGGGTATTCCTCCTATATATGAAGAAGGGCTGGCCGAGCTTCTGGAAAAGCATGCCGGGAAAAAATTGAGCGGGACGTCTGATTACAGGTATGCGGTAATGAATTCCGATGTTTCATTCATATGTGTGGGGACACCATCGGGTCCATCAGGAAATATCGAGCTTGGTATCGTTAAAGCGGCGAGTGCAAGCCTTGGTGATGCGCTAAAGGATAAAAAAGATTACCATGTTATCGTCGTAAAAAGCACAGTGGTACCTGAGACAACAGAAAAAGTAGTATTGCCAATAATTGAAAAATATTCAAAGAAACGTTCCGGGGATTTCGGCATAGCCATGAACCCTGAATTCCTCAGGGAAGGAAAAGCAATTTATGATTTCATGCATCCTGATAAAATAGTCATCGGATCAATGGATAAAAAAGCAGGCGATCTCGTAGCATCCCTTTACAGCGGTCTTGATTGTGAGATAACAAGGACGAATCCGAGAACCGCTGAAATGATCAAATATGTTAATAATGCATTCCTGGCAACGAAAATATCCTTTTCAAATGAAATAGGAAATATTTGTAAACAACTGGATATCAATACCTACGAAGTAATGAAAGCTGTCGGAAAGGATTTCAGGATCGGGCCGCATTTTCTTAACTCTGGCGCGGGTTTTGGGGGCTCATGCTTCCCGAAAGATGTAAAAGCGCTTATCGGGAAGGCAAAAGCCATAGGATATGAACCTTTGATCCTTGAATCGGTTATCAAGGTGAACGAAAAGCAGCCCGGACGTATGGTTCTATTGCTTAAGAAAGAACTTGGGAGTCTTAAAGGCAAAAAAATTGCGGTTCTGGGATTGGCTTTCAAGAACGATACCGATGATATAAGAGAATCAAGAGCAATACCAGTGATAAACGAGTTGCTTGATAATGGCGCAGAAGTTAGCGCTTATGACCCGATGGCAAACGAGAATATGAGCCGGATTTTCGGGAATATTAAGTATAATTCAAGCGCTGCTGATGCCCTGAAAGAAGCAGATGCTTGCCTTGTAATGACAGAATGGGATGAGTTCAAAAAGCTTGATAAGGAATTTGACCTGATGGAAAACAAACTTATTATCGATGGACGTCATATGCTTACCCCGCGAAAAGATAATAAATATGTAGGACTTTGCTGGTAAAATGAAGAAACTGATGACAAATAAGATCAAAGTTATTATTCCTGCGGCAGGAGCGGGAAAAAGACTTTTTCCCCATACTTACACAAAACCAAAGCCGATGGTGTATATTGCGGGGAAACCTATAATTGGCCATATACTTGACAGGATGAAGGATGTCAAACCTGAGGAAATAATAATTATTGTAGGTTACAAGAAAGAACAGATCATATCCTATGTCGATGCAAATTATTCAAATCAATTCAATATATGTTATATCGACCAGGATGAGCAGTTAGGTCTTGCTCATTCTATTTATGTGGCAAGGGAAGAGATCGGCGATTCTGATATAATGATCGCTCTTGGCGATATGATATTCAAGGCAGGATATATCGAATTTTATAATCATCACATGAAAAACGGTAATACATCAGGTTCAATTGGAGTACGGGAAGTAGAAGATCCCACAAAATATGGAATAGTTGAACTTGACGGACATTGCATAAAAAGCATGGAAGAAAAGCCGGCTCATCCGAAATCCAATCTTGGCATAGCAGGTGTATATTTTATTAAAGAGATCAGAATTCTTATATCGATCATAGAGGAAATGATAATGAAAGATACCAGGACGCGGGGTGAATACCAGCTCACAGATGCATTACAGGAAATGATAATAAGGGGTTACCGTCTCAAGACATTCCCTGTATCAAGCTGGTACGATTGCGGGCATCCTGAATCTCTCCTGGAAACAAACCGTGTGCTACTTGATGAAAAAGAGAATATGGATCATATACATCAAATAAAAGATTCCGTGGTTATTCAACCTGTCGCAATCGGGGATAATGTTACGATCATTAATTCGGTTGTTGGGCCGCATGCCTCTATTGCAAGTGATTCTTATATTGAGAACAGCATAATCTCAGATAGCGTTATAGGTTCGCGCTCTCACATATCAAAAGTTAATCTCCAGAGGTCTATAGTAGGAGATGACGCCAGCGTACACGGTAAGCATAATTCCCTTAATATCGGTGATTCATCATCAATTGAATTCTAAAGAATTTTTGAAGAATAATCTTTGAGGTACAGATGAAAGCATTAATTACAGGCGGGGCAGGATTTATCGGGTCGCATCTATGCGATCTTTTGCTTGCAAAAGGACATGATGTCATTTGTGTGGATAACCTTGTCACAGGAAATAAAAATAACATTGTTCATATTGAAAATGAAAAATTCTCATTTATTGAACATAATGTCACAAAACCTCTTTATCTTGAAGAAAAGATCGATTATATTTTCCATCTTGCAAGTCCGGCCAGTCCAATAGATTACCTGGAGCTGCCGATCCAGACACTCAAAGTTGGCGCTCTTGGAACTCATAACATGCTGGGTCTTGCCAGGGAGAAAAATGCGAGGTTTTTACTGGCATCAACTTCCGAGGTTTATGGTGATCCTCTTGTGAATCCGCAAAGTGAGGAATATTGGGGGAATGTAAACCCTATAGGCCCGCGCGGAGTTTATGATGAGGCAAAAAGATTCGCTGAAGCCATTACTATGGCATATCACAGGTATCATGGGACGCAAACGCGGATAGTACGCATTTTCAATACATATGGCCCACGCATGCGTTTAAATGACGGCCGGGTAGTGCCAAACTTCATCGGGCAGGCCCTCAATGGAGAGGACATCACTGTATACGGGGATGGCTCCCAGACAAGAAGCTTTTGCTACGTGAGTGATGAAATTGAGGGAATATATCGCCTGATGATGTCAGATTATACCAATCCTATGAATGTCGGGAACCCGGAAGAGCATACTATACTTCAGTTTGCAAAATTCATACTAAAGTTAACCGGGACAGATTCAAAGATCATTTTCAAGGAATTGCCAGAGGATGATCCGAAACAAAGAAGGCCCGATATCACAAAAGCAAGGAAAATCCTGAAGTGGGAACCAAAAGTTTCTCTTGAGCAAGGGTTAAAAGATACGATACAATACTTTAAGGGTGTTTTGGCGTCAAAAGATTTTATCCAGGATCACATGTAGGGCATTAGCTATAATTATTCCTATTAAGAATATAATCACATAAACATATGAAAAAGTAAATTCCTGCGGAAGCGATTTGAATATGAGATAATAAAATCCCAGGATTATTACGCTAATATACAATATCCTCACGATCGCCCCATAAAAAATATTATGTGAACTTTGCCTGTGCTTGAATAACCACTTATAGGGAAGCATAAGGATTTTTAGCCTCCCCCATCGTTTATACGCTGCGCTATCGACATCAAGGTCAGGAGTTACAAATTCAGTGCCAATGTAAAATCCCAGAAATATCGCAAGCAACATTCCCGGACTGAAACTAAAGATATTTTCAAAATAAAGGATAAGGGCAATAACGATAAAAACAATGTAATTGAATATCCTGTGTTTGTTGTATCCCGGCATTATTTTGAATTCAGGTCAAGAGCTACATCTTTCGCAAAATATGTCAATATCATATCTGCACCTGCCCGCTTTATCGATATCAGCGATTCATATATAGCCCTTTTTTCATCGATCCAGCCATTCTGTGCTGCCGCTTTTATCATCGAATATTCGCCGCTGACATGATATGCCGCAGTTGGCATCTTGAATTTTTTCTTTACCCTGTAAATGATGTCAAGATAAGTCATTGCAGGTTTGACCATAATTATGTCTGCGCCTTCTTCGATATCAAGTGCAACTTCGCGAAGCGCCTCATCGGAATTTCCGGGGTCCATCTGGTATGAAGCCCTGTCGCCAAAAGAAAAGCCCGAGCTTGCAGCTTCACGGAACGGGCCATAGAAAACTGAGCAATATTTTGCAGCATAGGACATAATTGGAACGTCCTTGAAATTATTCTCATCAAGCGCGCTGCGGATCGCTCCCACCATGCCGTCCATCATCCCTGATGGCGCAACGATATCAGCGCCGGCCCTGGCATGGCTCACTGCTGTCTTTCCAAGGATATCAAGCGTTGGGTCGTTGAGTATTTCATGTTTCTCGTTTACCATGCCGCAGTGGCCGTGAGATGTGTATTCGCAAAGGCAAAGATCAGTGATCACGATCAGGTCATCTCCCACTTTCTTTTTGATAGCTCTCATAGCTTTCTGGACCACATCATCATCACCGTATGCGTGGGTTCCTGTCTCGTCTTTTTCAGCAGGGATACCAAAAATAATTATTGCGGGGATACCGAGCTTTGAAATACTTGCGGCTTCATCGGCAACAGTTTTAAGGGACTGCCGAAAAACGCCTGGCATTGAATTAATTTCAAGAGGTTTTGATATTGTTTCATCGACAAATATGGGACATATCAAATCCTTGACATCAAGAGTCGCTTCACGGACAAGCGGCCTGAATTTTGATGAGCGCAATCTTCTCATGCGCGTCGTAGGGAACATACCTGTTTTAATTGGATGGAAAGTACTTAATTATTACCGATTCGGTTTGTTTATTTGATAAACATTTATTCTGCGGAGTTAATCGATTTCAAAAACCTCTCTCGGCTCAATACTAGCCCGCGCCTGCATGTGTAGATGAGGGCGCTGAGTGAGGGCAGGGAGGACGCATGGGAATTGAGGGAAGGGGCGGGCTAAAAAATATGGTTAATTTAACTAATTTAGGCCGTTTGGAGCGAACCGGATAGTGAAATAATGCAACTATGGGAATTCATAATTGCGAAACAATGCTTAAATATAGATTAAGGTAATAATGACTATTAAATGAGCAGTGAAATTGAATCTTTTACAGAGCATAAAGCACACTGGGTAACCATTTCCAGTGATGAATATGAATCTATGAAATCTACTCTGGAAGTTCTTTCGGATTCCGAACTCATCGACCAGATCAAAGAGAGTAGAGAGGATTACAATTCTGGTAAATTCAAGAAGCTCCGTGATTTAATGAAAGAATAGTTCCTCAAGCCATTTCATCTTTGTGTTTGAATCCAACAATAATGATCATCTTTTCATTTTCATCTATTTCAAAAAGCACGCGCCATCTTTTTCAAAATAGATTTCCCAGATGTCAGCAAGAGGGACGCGCAATGGTTTAGCGTATGATTGTGGGGCGTTTTCGAGTTTCAGTAATTTTGTAAAAAGCCGCTTTTTTAGGTGATTATCGCACTTCTTATCGATTATCCTTTGAATCTTCTCAGGGATAATGATCTCATAAGGCATGTTTCCTATATTGTTTCAGGATACATTTAATCAATCCCAGCCCGCGTCTCCGTATGCAGATGAAGGCGCCGGGTGCAGAGCAGGGAGGGCGCATTGGATTAAGGGAAGAGGAGGGGGCTGGATTCCGAAAAGTACAATATTTTTATAAATAATATATTATTAATATGTGGCGCTCGTCACAAACGGTTTCTTCGGTTAACTTAAGAAAAAAACCGCAGATGAACGCAGATAAACGCAGATTTATAGTTTTGGCTTGGATATAAAATAAGTAGAATACATCAGCGCATTCCCAGCCCGCGTCTCCGTATGCAGATGAAGGCGCCGGGTGCAGAGCAGGGAGGGCGCATGGGGATTGAGGAAAGGGGCGGCTGGAGGGCAAGGTTAGCAGAGACATTAATTACTTAATTAGCATATTTTTATTTTTGTGGCATAGGCCGAAGCCTATAAGAATTATCCAGGCACTCTAAAAAAATATAAGTATGACTGAATACTTATAAGTCTATTAAAAAGTAATGCTGAGGAGAATTTGAGCAAAGATCTTAATGAATTTTTAACTAGAAAACAAAGGATCGATGTCATGCTCAAAGAGCAAGGATGGATTGTAGGAGATAGGGGGAAAATAATTGTAGAGGTCGATACAAAACAATCGGACTTTCGCGCCCAGAACTATAAAACAGTCTCAGAAACCCTGAAAAATGACTTGGAGAGTAAGTATGTCGATTATCTGCTTCTTGACATGTTCGGTTCTCCCATAGCCATCATTGAAGCAAAACGGACATCTTGTGACCCTATTCTCGCAGCACAAAAACAGGCAGAGGAGTATGCGAATGATATTAAAGCGCAGACGGGAGCAGATGTTTTTATTTTCTTATCAAATGGATACGAAATATGGTTCTGGGATAGGGAACATTATGGACCAAGACAGGTAAAAGGATTTTTTTCACAGAGCGATCTTGAAAGATTAAGATTCCAGGGTCTGGCAAGAAAAAATTTGAGAGATTTTGCGATCGATAGGAGAATTGTTGACCGTTCAAAAAGTACAGAATCCGCAAAAAGAGTTCTGGAACATATTCAGAAAGGAAACCGCAAAGCGCTTATTGTGAAGGCCACCGGGACAGGAAAAACAAGAGTGGCTATGGCTATAATCGATGTACTTTTAAAAGCGAGCTGGGCGCAGAAGATCCTTTTCCTGGCTGATAGAAGGGCGCTTCGAAAACAGGCGTGTGATGATGGATTTAAGCGATTTTTCCCTGAAGAGGCAAAATCCATGATCCACTCCGGTGTTTTTAACAGGAATTCAAGGCTTTACGTATCAACGATCCAGACATTCATGGAGATCTATAATCAAAAGGATAGTTCCGGGAAATATATGATATCGCCCGGGGAATTTGATGTAATTATCTCTGATGAGGCTCATCGTTCCATATACAACAAATGGAAAGATGTATTCACTTATCTTGACGGGATACAAATTGGTCTTACTGCAACGCCTGCTGATTTTATAGAAAGGGATACCTTCAGGTTCTTTGGCTGTGAAAATAAAGTTGCGACAGCGCTTTATGATTATGAGGAAGCTGTAAGGGATGGCGTGCTTTGTGATTTTAGAAAGAACATATCGGGCGCTCGAACTCATTTCCAGATCGAAGGTATAAAAACACCTGATCTGCCTGTTGGCGAGATAAACAGGTTGTCGGGAGAGGGTATTGATCCGTATGAGATAAATTTTGAAGGAACTGATCTTGAGAAAAAGGTGGCTGTAAAAGGAACAAGTGAAGCTATTGCCAGGGAATTCATGGATAATTGCCTTGTTGATCAATCGGGAAATCTCCCTGCAAAAACAATTATATTTGCTATCTCAAAAATGCATGCAAAGAGACTGTGGGAAGCTTTTGAGAAACTTTATCCAGAACATAAAGGCCGTCTTACCCGTGTGATAGTATCGGAAGACCCAAGGGCTCAGGCTTCGATCAAAGAGTTTAAGGAAGAATCGATGCCAAGGATAGCGATATCGGTTGATATGCTAGACACCGGCATTGATGTCCCGGAGGTATGTAATCTTGTTTTTGCCAAGCCTGTTTTTTCAAGGATCAAGTTCTGGCAGATGCTTGGAAGGGGGACGCGTTCTGATGATGCCTGCAAGCATAAGGATTGGCTGCCGGAGGGGAAAAAAGTTTACTTCAAGGTATTTGATTTCTGGGATAACTTCGAGTACTGGGATATGCATCCCGAGGGCGACCAGAAAGAATCCGGGGAAGCGATTACGAACAGGATATTCCTTATCAGGCTCAGGCAGCTTGAGCATTGCCTGAATGCTGCCGATGTGGAGAAAGCGGAAGGTATTAAAAAGAAACTCCTTGAAGATATTGCATCGCTGCCAAAGGATTCGGTGAGCGTTCGGGAGAGCCTGAGGGATGTAGAGAAAGCACTATCTCCGAAACTCTGGGATAATGTGGGACTTGACCCGGTTGAATTCCTGAAGAAGAAAATCACTCCGCTTATGAGATTCAAGCAGGATGTGAACCTGAATGAGGCTTCTTTTACCCTTAAATGTGAAAAACTGGGTGTGGCAATCCTGCATGGGGACATGGAAGAGGTGGAACGGTTGAAACCAAAGATAGGGGAGATGGTGGATTGCTTGCCTGAAGAGCTGAATGTAATCAAACCAAAGCTTGCATTTAAAGAAAAAGTGCTTTCAAACAGGTTCTGGGAGAACGTTTCTTTTGAGGATTCGCAGATGCTGATATCGGAACTTGCAAAACTGATGAAATATATGGCATCAGAGCCTCGAAAGACTATTGTTCTTGACATGGATGACATGATCCAGCAAAGGAAACTTATCGAGTTCGGGCCTGATGCAAAGCAGGAGTATGTGAAGGTTTACAAGGAGATGGTTGAGGACAGGATAAAGAAGCTGGCTGATGAGCATCCTGCTATATTGAAGATCAAGAATAATGAGATGTTGACCGAAGCTGATCTTCGCGACCTTGAATTGACTCTTAACAATCCTGAATTGTATATTACCGAGGATGTATTGCAGAAGGTTTATGCTCAAAATAAGGGCACACTGGTGCAGTTCGTCAAGAATATCCTGGGTTTATACAAATTCCCTGACCCGGCTGTGAGGATCAAGGATGCCTTTGATACCTATATAATCGAGAATAGCAGGCACTACAGCGCCGACCAGCTTAATTTTATCAGGACTGTGCAGACGGTCTTTTCGAAGAAAAAACACATAGAGTATTCAGAGCTATACGACGCGCCGTTCACGAATTTTGGAATCAATGCGCCCATGCCCATGTTCACCGAGAATGAATTGAATGATTTTATTAACATCTGCGGTGTATTAGAGAAGGAAATATATGCGGAGGCTTGAAGGATGGAAAAGAAGTTGCCTGGTGAGGTATCGCGTTTTGTAAAGGTATTGAAGCAACACTTGCCGATTCTGGCAGACCGATACAAGGTCACATGAAAAATATCTCAAAATAAAAAACAAAGGTGGAATCGATGAACGTTTTACTATCCATTAAACCGAAATATGTCGAAGAGATACTGAACGGAAATAAGAAATATGAATTCCGCAAAGTGATTTTCAAATGCAAAGAAGAGCTTGAAATGATCTATATTTATTCCTCTTCTCCCGTGAAAAAAATCGTCGGCGCTTTCGCGATAGAAAACATTATTGAAGATCATCCAAAAGTTCTATGGGAGAAATTCAAGGAATTTTCGGGAATCAATGATGAAAAGGAGTTTTTTAATTACTTTGGCTCCAAGAAAAAAGGTTTTGCCATTAAAATTGGAGAATTAGAAGTTTTCAAAAGCCCCGCCGACCCAAGAATTCTAAATCCTGATTTTGTTCCGCCACAATCATTTTGTTATATTGACGAAAATTTCATTAGAGGTGCAATAAATGGATAATTTTCATGAGCGATTTTTGATGCCTGAGTTTTTGAAAAACAACGAACTGCAGATAAACTCAAACGAACGCAGATTTAACAATCGGGTATCTTCGTTCATCCGCGCCTTAAAATCAGCCTTTGCGCCCTTTGCGTCCTCTGCGGTGAGATTAAAATATGCACCGCAAAGAGCGCGAAGAACGCAAAGGGGGGAGCAATAAATGGAGGCTCATGAGCGGCGCACGCTGCCGGAGGGGTGGGAATGGAAGAGGCTGGGGGATATTGCGAGTATTATAATGGGACAATCTCCACCTGGAAGCACTTATAATGAAATAGGAGATGGATTCCCGTTTCTACAGGGAAATGCGGAATTTAATGATAAATATCCAAAAAATATCAAATATACAACAGAACCTTCAAAAATTGCACCTAAAAATAGTATTTTAGTATCAGTTAGGGCGCCGGTCGGTGACATAAATATAGCAAATATTGATTATTGTATAGGTAGAGGACTTGCGTCAATATCATTCATTAGTGGGGATAACAAATATCTTTTTTATTTATTGAATTATTTAAAACCAAAAATAGAGGATAAAGGAATTGGCTCTACGTTTCAGGCAATATCTAAATCGGTTTTATACGATATCCAAATCCCCCTCCCCCCTCTCCCAACCCAGAGCCGGATCGTGTCAGTCCTCGAAAAAGCCGAGGAGACAAAGAAGCTCAGGGCGCAGGCGGATGAGCTCACGAAGAAGCTGCTGCAGAGCTTGTATTTAGAGATGTTCGGGGAACCGGCGAGGAATCCGAAGGGATGGGAAAAAGTGCGTTTGAATGATGTATGTGAGAAAATTCAGGATGGAACCCATTTCTCTCCTCAAGATCAAACAGGGGAAGTGCCTTATGTTACTGCTAAGAATATTCGACCTTGGGGAATTGATTTGACAGATATTACATATGTGACAAGAGAATTTCATGAAGAAATATACCGACGATGCGATCCCAAGAAAGGAGATGTAATATACATAAAAGATGGTGTTACCGCTGGCTTGGCGAAGGTTAATTCTTTAGATTTCGAATTTTCCATGTTATCAAGCATTGCTATGATTCGCCCAAAAAGTTCTTTTTTGAACTCTTATTATCTTGAATATTACTTGAATTATCCAGCCACTTATAAGAGAATTATGGAACGAAAGAGCGGGTCAGCAATTACTCGTCTTATTCTAAGAGAAATAAAAGATATTAATATTCATTTGCCACCCTTCCCCCTCCAGCAAAAATTCGCCCGCATCGTGGAGAAAATCGAATCCATGCGCCAATCTCAGAATCAATCAAAGCAGCAGATAGAGGACTTGTTCAGTGCCCTGATGCAGAAGGCGTTCAGGGGGGAACTGGAGAGATAATACCTGAAAGTATGATTTTCATGAAAGTGGTAAAGAATATATAAAAAGGAGACAAAAATAAGTAACTATGGAAATGACAACTGAAGTGGAAGAGAGATTACTTAAATTAGATAAAGACCTTCATGAAATCCTTCATTTAACAGGCAAACGCCATAGTGAAGGAAAAACAGAAGTTGAAATTCAGAATCTCAGAGAACTTGTCCAGAGGATTGGCTCGCATAGGATTGAAGAGAAAGATACAACACAGATAATAAGAGAAATGCGAGAAAAATCCTATGAGGTTCTAAGTTCCTTCATCGAGAAAGCGGATTCATGAATATTGAGGACGATAAGGTAGTGGCAGAAGTGTACTGATCGCTATGCTTGGCGCTATTTGGGATTTATTGGAGTAATTTTTTCGCATCTCGTTATCCTGTCAAAAACATCCCTTGCATATGAATCCACTGAAGATACAAGATTCATAAGCTTGCTTTTTGTCAGAGTTCTCACTTTTTCAGGAATATGTTCTTCATTCAGCCCATCACCATGTACCAAATCCCGCACGATCCTGTAAAGCTCATAAATCTCATCAAAATTACCTTCAGAATATTTAAAATCCAAAGACAGCTCAGGCACATCGCTATAATACAGCCACTTGATCGAATATGCCTGCCTCAGGCGCAGGATGGCAGAATGAATGACACGGGCTTTAATAAAATCATCAGGTTCATTCTTCATCATCTTTTTAAGATAGTCAAGCTGTCTTATGCAGTCCTTGAGTTCAACCTGAAGAGCTATATCATTCATCTTCTTTCTAACCAGTTTTTCCCTCAATTCGGCGCCGATCAAAGGCACGCTTTCCCTTAGAACTGTCAGCAGATACGATGGGGTCAGATCAAGCTGCTTTTTTAACTGACTCAAAGTAAAAACTTCCACCTGGATATTATGTTCCTTCAACTCGGTCTTTAATTTATCATCTATTTTTTTACCGGTAATGAGCACAAGGTCGTAATCGGAGTCCTCCCTGTGGTCTCCTCTTGCCCTGCTTCCGTGAAAATATAGTCCCCTGACTGTATCCATGTAAGGCTTCAAAGCGGTTTCTACATGCTTTAAAATTGGAAATTTCCGGACAAATTCAGTAAAGGCTGAGTGCATCGGTCTTTCTATCTCAAACCGCCTGCATCGGGTGCAGTACAATCCCACCTTTTCTATACCCGGCGCCGATCTTCCATGCCTGATATAAGCTGAGACCATCATGGAGCCGCAGCAGCGAGGGCGCCTGAATCTGTAGTTGCCTTTTCTCATTTAAGGTTATTAGGATTTTTTAGTATAAAAGTGTATACACTCTATTATAATAATGACATCGCTGCGAATGAGTTTGTTTTCAGTTATGGCAGGAAATGCGGGTCATCTTTGATAGCCGCCAAACATTCATCCGCAGACAGGCCAGTATAAATTTCAAGCCATTGCCCTGTGTGTCTCATGTATGAGAGATTAAAAAGACTATTCCCGGCATATTCAAGACGTGCGAACTTTGTTTCAAAAATGGCGATATAGCATGAGGGCCGGGGGAGCGGTACCTGGCGCAGAAGTGAAAGTAGTTGCGATACCACTTTGCATAAATATCTACTATGTAGTTGAAAGGCTTATCTTCACGCGGGGCTTGATATATTCTGGCTTTAGAAATGATTCAACAATTTCTGACGCTTTTGTTTCTACCTCTATCTTTATATTTTCTGGCTTGATCAATTTCAAATCTATGTTCCGTTATTTTTCAATATGACTATGTTTGACTATATTTTCAGACAGGATTTACTGTTTGCTCCAAATACTTAATAAACCTGTAATCATATTTTATATTTAAATATATGTCAGAAGCCATACGTTTTACACCACCGCCTCATATTGCGAAGGAATTAGATGTAATCCATGAACTTGGATTGTACAAAGACAAGAAAGACTTCATACTTGACGCAATAAATACAATGCTTTCTGCTAACAGGAATTTGCGAATTGCAATAGCCTGCAAACTATATGAAAAAGAAGAGATTTCACTCGGAAAAGCCGCAGAGATCGTTGGTACAAGTATTGAAGAGATGAAAAAAATCCTATCTGATCACGGGATAAAACGTAAGGTTGGGGCATCAATTCCAAAAACAAAAGGTCGTACAAAGGCAGTGCTCAAAATACTTCGGGGCAATTAATGCAAACTGTCGTTGATACCGACTTTTTAAGTGCATTTTTAAAGATCAATCGTGTTGAACTTATTTACAAAGCACTGGAAACGGATAAATTATGCGTTACACAAGCTGTTTTTGAAGAACTCACAAAAGCTCCGTTTTTCGATCGTTTAGTAGAACTTATGGAAAAAATCGAACTTATCAGTATAGATAAGCTGCATAAAAAAGTTCAATCATCAAAATTGGGAAAAGGAGAACTCGAATCGATTTCATATGCTTTAGAAACGAATTCAGTTATTCTTACAAACGATAAAAAAGCGGGCGAGTTCGCTGAAGATTTAGGAATTAAAGTTCTGGACATTGTTTCGTTTTTACTTCTTTGCAAGGAAATAGAATTAATTAGTGTGGACGATATTAAAAACATATTGGTTTCATTGAATAAATATGATTATATGGAATTCAGCCAGGAACAAAGAAGACTACTGCTAAGATGAAGTTTCGTAAAAGGGTGAACATTCCTTCTTATAATTCAATATTGTTCTTGGATAGGATTGACAGGATAAAACATTATATCGTATCCCGTTAATCCTGTTATCCTGTCAAAAAAAGCCTTCGAAGGAGAACATACATTATGCGCCTCGCCCCCGAATTAAAATCTAAAATAGACGCCCTCTGGGACAAATTCTGGAGCGGCGGCTTATCCAATCCCCTCTCATCCATCGAGCAGATGTCATACCTGATTTTCATGAAGCGCCTTGAAGATATGGATGTGGCTGAGCAAAAGAAGGCGCATGCGAAAAAGCAGCCATACAAATCCGTTTTTGAGGAACATGAAGATTGCAGGTGGTCAAGCTGGAAGCACTATCCTGCTGAAAAGATGCTCACTCATGTAAGGGACATTGTGTTCCCTTTCATCAAGAACATACACGATGGAGAAAAAACGCTCTTCTCACAGCATATGAAGGATGCGGTTTTTATCATCCCCAAACCCTCGCTACTGCAGGAAGCGGTCGCCATCCTGGATGACCTGAATATAACAGCGCAGAACAGGGACACGCAGGGAGATATTTATGAATACCTGCTCTCCGAGCTTAAAAGCGCGGGCAAGAACGGTCAGTTCAGGACGCCAAGGCACATAATCGGGATGATCGTGGAGCTTGTTGATCCTGACATCGGGGACAGGATATGCGACCCAGCATGCGGAACAGCAGGTTTCCTTATTAACGCCTATGAATACATTATCAGGAAGCACACCAGCCCTGAAATGGTAACGGAGGACGATGAAGGAAAATATTACGGTCTGTATGGTGACAAAATATCAGATAAGAGTGCCTGGACATTGTTATGGAGTTCTTTCTATGGATATGACTTTGAGCCCACGATGGTAAGAATATCCCTCATGAACATGGTGCTTCACGGTATTGCAACTCCTAAAATTGAGCTGGTTGATACTTTATCCAAACAATTCACAGAAGAGAACAAATATACAGTGGTGCTTGCCAATCCACCTTTTAAAGGAAGTATTGATAAAAGCGACATAAATGACCACCTGACAGTCGGCACGACCAAGACCGAACTCCTTTTTGTTGAAAGAATGATGAACCTTCTCCAGATCGGTGGAAAATGCGGCGTAATAGTGCCCGACGGGGTGCTGTTCGGTACTTCAAATGCACATAAAAAGCTGCGGCAGCTTTTGCTTGAAAAATGCCAGTTTGAAGCGGTCATATCCATGCCTTCCGGGGTTTTCAAGCCGTATGCAGGCGTTTCCACTGCGGTTCTTATTTTCATAAAAGGGGATAAAACCGATAAGGTCTGGTTCTATGATATGGACGCAGATGGCTATTCGCTGGATGATAAAAGGAATTTCATCGATGGGAAGGGAGACATACCCGATATCAATAAAAATTTCAGAAAACGGTATGAAGCTAACCCATTAGATAGGAAAGGCAAGTGCTTCTTTGTTCCTGTCGGGGAAATTATAGAGAATGGATATGACCTTTCGATATCAAAGTACAAGGAGATCGAGTATGAAGAAGTTGCCTATGAAAAACCCGATGTTATCATGGGGAAAATAGAGGGATTAGAGGATCAGATAAAAGCGAACATTGCTGAGTTGAAGGGTATGTTGGAATAACCTTGAATGGGGTGGAGAAAGGACGAAAAATCAATGCCCCGCCTCTGCGTGCAGCGCCGCATACCTCTCGCTTATCAACGCCCGCTTGAGTTTGAAAATCACCCTCTGCTTATCGAAATTGAACTGTTCGCCCAGCATTTTTATGAGCCTCTTCTTTGATCCACCCTTCAAGCCCATCTCTGTCATGATGTCATCCACGAATTCCTTGCTGGGGTCGGCTTCCTTCTTTACTTCTGCTTTTGAAATCGCTGGTTTTTCTGCTGCGGTTGGTTTTGCTGGTTCAGCCTTTACAACTTCAGCTTCAGGCGTCGCAGGTTTAGTTTCGGGTACGGTTGCTTTTACAGGTTCTACCTGTACAGCATCGGGTTTTGGGATTGTTTTGACAGCCTTGTCCTCCGGTTTTTGCACATTCTGGACTGCTGACGGCGCCTTGACTGCCGCTGCCTTCTGAGCATCTGTCTGAGCAAGCGCCTGCAATGTGGCCTTTGCGGCTTCTTTTGCTGCCTTATCATCGATCTTTGGCTTTTCCTTTTTAACTGCTTTCTTTACTGATTCTGCCATTCCCATCACCTCGATATCTCAACTGGCGTAATAATTCCCTTCTCTATCCCGAACCTTTTCCCGGTGAGCAAAATATTATCCTGCACTGGCGCCACTCTGAATTTCTTTTCGATAGCGCTGCCATTTGATTTTATCTTTAACGTTCCGCCCTTAAAGAGCTTAAGCGCCCTCACAGTGTTCAAATTCAGTTCCACAAAATCATTGTCAT
Organism: Candidatus Methanoperedens sp.; assembly: GCA_049301735.1. GTDB lineage: Archaea > Halobacteriota > Methanosarcinia > Methanosarcinales > Methanoperedenaceae > Methanoperedens. The sequence continues at coordinate 17,330 of JBAQLI010000158.1, read as the reverse complement.
CTGCTAAACTATTCCACATGAAAGGATTATATACATCAATAAGCACAGGTTTTGCCTCCAGTGGTTTTGGCGCTGCCTGTATCGCGCCGTATGCGGGTCTGTCGTATTTCGGGATCGTAAATTCATCGACAGCCGTGATACCGATCGCTTTCTTTACTGATTCATGAAGTGCATTAAAATCAAATTTGGCGCTTGCAATGATCCCGAGCGCATCAAGCCCGTTCGTCCCTGCGCCGCCCAGTGCCTGCGCCCGTCCCTCGTTGTTAATAAGCGTGCCTTTTTTCTTATACAGGGGCTCGTGGGCCAGAATTACGTTCGCTTTTGCACTGACCGCCTGTCCTGTCTGGATTATCAGGTTCGCAAGTTTTGAAAGGGTCTCAGGCGGTATCAACGCTGATGGATCGGATTCAAGAGCAAAAAGCGTCTTGATCGTTCCTTTATTAATATCATCAATAAGCTGTGCCAGGGATTTCTGTTTTGCATCCTTTGAAAGGATATACGCGCCAGTTGAATTCGCAAATGGCTTGAGGAACGTAACTTTTGCTCCTGCGTTCCTGGCAAGTGAAAGGACGCTTTTAACCTGCTCAACATCAGAAAGAGGATGGAAATCAGTAATAATCACCGAATCTTTTGTGAGCTGCAATTTTGAAACATCGTTCGGCCTGATATTTTCATTTGCAAGAGGCAGATCCTTCCACCAGACTGCTGTTATTTTTGCGCCTTTATTTTTTGCCACAAGCAGGCGCCGTACGATCAGGGGGTACTGCTCATACGGGTCAATGAAAAGCACGATGTCCTTTGCAAATTCGATTTCGCTGTAAGGAATTCCCACGCTAACAGTTTGATAAGTATCCTTCGGGAGCGCCTCAAAATTTACTCCTGTACATAAATATGATTCAGCTATCTTCTGGAATGCAAGAAGCTCTTCACTTGTGGTATTGCCAGTTGAGAGAAATGCAATAGAACCCTTACTTTCTGAAATTCTCTTTGCCGCTTCCTTTGCAGCCTCATCAAGTGTTGTTTCCTTGCCATCCACCATTGACTTTACCGGCTTATAGAAACGAGGCAGGCTCATCCCGAACCTGCACAGTTTTCCTGCATTAGCAGGTGATGATTTCCTGAAATCAACTCCAAGATTCCCGTTCTCGCGAATATATAATCCGCAGCCGAAATTGCAGCCCGAGCATATTGTTGAATAAACATAATCGCTCATTCAATCACCCGTATTTTATTGATCTTGCTTCCAGGACGCAATGGAGTCAATCCTGAAGAAGTTCTCCATGTCCTTTCTGTGGCCGGAAATCCTCGGGGCGCAAAATCACGATCCAGATTCATATCATGAATTTCATCAAAAGGATGCAAAGTATTTAATCCTGAAGAATTTTTGAATGTCTCGTCATCAGCAAAATCACTTTTAATATTATCATCCTGAATTTCATTAACTAAAATTTCATTAACAAATCTCAGAGGAGTTAATCCCGGGGCATTTCGTATAGCCTCTGTATCCAACATCCCTTCTCCGGAACATGAATCCAGCTCACCTGTGCATTTATCTTTCCTTATCTGTGGTTTGTATTCAAGAAATTGATTATATTCACTCATTTAACTTCACCTCGAAATAGGGGGGCTTTCTCATATCCATCCCTGGCTCATACTTTAACTGCTCCTGCACAGGATTTGCAAACCTCCTGTATAATCTTGTAAGCGGAATATCAACCGGGCATACGTCACTGCACTGGCCGCACCCGATACATGCATCAGCAAGGTGCAAAAAGCGAACGAGGTGATACATCGACATCTTATAAGCATCGCCGCGGGAATGATATTCGGTACACTTTGAAACATCACCGCAGGAACATGTTGGGCATACGGCCTTGCATGCGCCGCAGTCAATGCAGTGTTCAAGCTCTTTCCTGAAATACTCCAACCTGTTATTTTCGATCGGAACGAATATTTTATCTTTCCATTTCTGGCCAAGACCTTCCATCACGCCTTTTATCTTGGCGCGCATAGCAACACCTTTCTCATCCGGCTTCTGCACCTGCACATATCCGGCATCAACCGCATTCTGCAATAATGTGGCGCCTTTTTCCGAGTTTATCTCAACAAATGTGGCTTTTCCTGCAAGGTCTCCGGTAACACCCCAGTTGCCGCATGCAATATCTGAATTATTTGGTATCTTTATCGTGCAATATCGGCAGTTTTCGCGCCTTCCATATCCTTTTTCTTCAAGCTCGTCAATTGTAATGGCGTTCTCTTTCCCATCTTTTGTCTCAAAAATAAGCTTTCCTTTCTCGATCTCCTCGCCATGGACATCTTCCGGCTTTATCTTGTACATTACTTCAAGCATCTCACGGGTAACAACCGGATGCATTGACCCGCCGCAGTTCAATCCTACGATAAAAGTATTATCAAGGTTAATCGCATTGCGCTTTCCCTGCTCGATTATCCCTCTCACATCGCATCCTTTGGCAGGAAGTACAACTTTCAGGTTCCTGTTAGCGATCAGCTTTGCAAAGTTGCTCGGGACCGAGTGCAGGGAACCCGCTGAATTCAGTACTTCATTCACTTCAGAAGTGATGATAGGAACAGCCTCGAACTCATTTATTTTCTTTAATACAACAACAGCATCAACTAACTTCTTTTCAAGCGCAGCTGCCAGCATTGAGGTTACAAGACCGCCTGAGCCTCCGCGTTTTCTCACATCCTCTTTTGTTGACCATCCGACATACATTTCACCTTTTTGCATTACGCCACCCCCTCAGGTTTTAAGGGGCTCGGCCCAAGCTTTTTTATCTGGGCAGTTACATCACGGATAAAATTTGCGAACTTTTCGCCTTCGCTTGCCGATATCCAGTTAAGCTGGAGTCTCTCTTTTTCAATACCAAGCTCATGCGCCACGTTTTCAAGATATTTGTATTTTATTTTTGTTTTATCATTACCGTTAACATAATGGCAGTCGCCGATATGGCATCCTGTCACCAGTACAGCGTCAGCGCCTTCCAGGAATGCATTGAAAACATGCAGCGGATCGATCCTGCCTGAACACATGACACGTATGATCCTTGCTGAAGCCGGCTGCTGGAATCGTCCCATCCCTGCGCTGTCTGCACCTCCATATGAACACCAGTTGCAGCAGAAGGCCACGATTTTGGGTTCCCAACCGTTCGTATTTGTAGCCGCTGTAGCTGCTGCTTCCGAACTCATACCGCCACCTCCTGGAACTTGAATACATTCTTAACTTGTGCCAGTATCTGGTTATTCTTGAAGTGGCTTTGCTCAAGCGCACCCGTCGGGCATGCTGCCACACATGTTCCGCACCCTTTACAGAGTGCCTTTACAACATTTGCCTTTCCGGCTTTTTCATCAAACTTGATAGCCTGGAATGGGCACATTGGGATGCACACATTACAACCCACGCATACATCGGGATTAACAACAGCAGTGATGCCCTCTGTTATCGCTTTCTTGTTCTTCAATAAAATAGTGGCGCGGCCTGCGCATGCGCTGCCCTGGGATACTGCATATGGAATATCCTTGGGTCCTGAAGCACAGCCAGCAAGGAAGACGCCATCGATAGTTGTATCAACGGGTTTTAATTTTGGATGTGCTTCCATCAGAAGACCATCTGCTGCTTTTGATAATTTTAATAACTGCTGTATCTGGCCGATCCCTTCGTTCGGGACAATGCCAGTAGCAAGTACAAGAAGATCAAATTCAAGATTCCTCATTTCTCCAGCAAGTGTATCCTCGACCCGCACCTTGATATTCTTGGTAACAGGATCTTCCTTCACTTCCACAGGTCTTCCGCGCAGGAATTTTACGCCAAGATTTCTCGACCTGTTGTATGATTCCTCATATGCCCTGAAGGGTGTCCTGATATCAATATACATTACAGTATGGTCTGTCTCAGGACGCTTCTCTTTGAGTAGCTGGGCGTTCTTTATTGTGTACATGCAGCACACGCCTGAGCAGTAAATATTTGTAGCTTTATCACGCGATCCGACACAATTAACGAAGCCCACGCGTATTGGCTCTTTACAGTCCGATGGGCGCACAACGTGACCCCCGGTCGGCCCGGCAGCATTAAGAAGCCTCTCAAATTCCATAGCAGTAATAATATTATCATATAACCCGTATCCGAAATCGTGCCTTGGCTCCGGGTCGTATGTCTTGAAACCCACTGCGCCTATTATGACCCCTACGTTAATATCAGTAAATGAGGGCTGCATATCATAGTTTATTGCCCCGCTCTGGCATGCTTTTGCGCATGCTTTGCAGTTGATACAATTATCTTTGTCAATAAGGGCGCGAAGAGGAACAGCCTGCGGGAATGGGACGTATATCGCTTTGCGTGTGCCGAAGCCTTCATTGAAATCATAAGGCACTTCAACAGGGCATACTTCGCTGCATTTGGCGCAGCCCGTGCATTTCGCGACATCGAGATACCTGGGCTTATGCTCGATCTTCACATTGAAATTACCTACATACCCATCTACTGCTTTCACTTCTGAATAGCTCATTATCTTGATATTCTTATTACGCGCGACTTCTACCATCTTGGGACCAAGGATACATATTGAACAGTCATTCGTTGGGAACACTTTGTCAAAGCGAGCCATCCTTCCGCCTATTGAAGGCTCCTTCTCCACAAGATAAACCTGGAAACCCATGTCTGCAAGGTCAAGCGCTGATTGCATTCCCGCAACACCTGCACCGATGACAAGAGCCTTATCAGTTACAGGTACCTCGCTTGCCTGAAGGGGTTCAAGCAGCTTGGCACGTTCAGTTCCCATGCGGATAAGGTCTTTTGCCTTCTCAGTGGCTTTCTCTTTTTCCCACATGTGTATCCATGAGCAGTGGTCTCTGATATTTACGAATTCAAGGAAATACTGGTTCAACCCCATCTCTTCAATACAGGCACGGAATGTTGGTTCATGCGTTTTGGGAGAACATGCTGCAACTACAACGCGGTTTAAGTTGTGTTCTTTTATCTTCGACTGAATATCAGCCTGGCCTGAGTCAGAACATGTGAACTTGTTAACGGATGTTACTTTTACGCCAGGCAGTGTTCCGATATATTCGGCCACAGCTTTAGTATTTACGACACCTCCGATATTTACGCCGCATTCACAAACAAACACTCCAACCCGTTTTTCTTCCTGATCAACCTTTGATTCAACAGGTTTCTCATCGCCCATATTATCACTCATTTAACTTCACTTCCTTGAACATTAGCCGCTGATGCATTCAATCTGCGTTCATCATCATGGACGCCGTTTTGCACAGGGTTCTTACCCAGTTTCTTTATCTCTTCTGTAAAATTTCGAATAACTTCTGAGAATCGTAATCCTTCGCTGGCAGATATCCACTCAAGCCTGAGCCTCTTGTCGAATCCGAGTTTTTCCAGCGCTTTTTTGGTATTATTTATTCTTACCTCTGCATTCTTATTTCCATCAATATAATGGCAGTCCCCGATGTGGCATCCAGCCACAAGAACGCCGTCAGCTCCGTCTTTCAATGCTTTTAAGATGAATGTCGGTTCAACCCTGCTGGAACACATAACACGCAGGACTTTAACAGTTGGCGGATATTGGAACCTGCTCACGCCTGCTAGATCTGCGCCTGCGTATGAACACCAGTTACAGCAAAATGCGAGTATATTTGGTTCCCAGCCCTCTGGTTTTGGTGTTCCTGCTGCCACTTCCGTGCTCATACCGTCACCTCCACAACGCCTTTTTCAATTGAAATGCTCTTAACACCCTTATCGAAAGCATCAATCGCTTCGCCAATCTCTTTTGAGGAGAAATGTTGCGCTGTGATAGCTCCGGCCGGGCAGGCGGCTGCACATGAACCGCAACCTTTGCAGGATGCTGCATTTATTTTTGATTTATTTGTAGTGTATGTGACCTCTTCTACTTTCACGGTCACATCATACAATGAAGGGGCATTATAGGGACAAACTGTAACACACGTGCCGCAGCCAATGCATTTAGCTTCGTTTACAACTGATACTGCACCTTCTGTTTCAATGAATTTCCTCGAAAGAATTGTACAAGCGCGAGATGCTGCGGCACTTGCCTGCGATATAGCTTCATCCATGAGTTTTGGCGCCTGGGCGCTTCCGCACAGGAATATTCCATCAGTTGCGAAATCCACCGGCCGCAGTTTGGGATGTGCTTCAAGGAAGAATTTGTTCTTGTCAAGTGGTATCTTGAAAAGCTGGTTTATTTCTTCGTTTTCCCCGGCCACAAGCGGCGTGCTCAGTACCACAAGGTCTGATGCCAATTCAATATCCTCATTCAGCATTTGGTCATGTACTAAAACTGACCCGTCCTGTACTTTTGGCGGATTATCAGCTTCGTATTTAATAAATATTACGCCAAGGTCCCTGGCATTTTCATAGAGTTTTTCCATCACTCCGTATGTCCTCATGTCCCGATAAAGGACAAAGACATTTGCTTTGCTATTTGCTTTCTTTATTCTTATCGCGTTCTTGACCGCATCCACACAGCACGTTCGACCGCAGTATTCCCTTTCCTTATTCCGGGCTCCGACACACTGTATCATCGTAATATTATTCGCGTTGATACCTTTCAGGAGCATTTTTTCAAATTGCGCCTGCGTAACTACGCGGTTATCTTTGCCATAATTGAATAATCCCGAAGGTTCAAGGTTCCGTGCTCCGGTAGCAACCACAGCTGCGCCAAAATCGAGTGAAAGCTCCTTGCCGTTTGCAAGGACAACTCCTTTAAAGTTGCCAAGATAACCTTCGACTACGAGGAGTTTTGCCTCATTTATTACGTTGATATTTTTATTTCCATTTACTTTGCCTATGAGTTTTTTTAGCACATCAGCAGGCTTCTTACCATCATACAACTCCGTCATTTCACGAAGCATTCCGCCAAGTTCTTTTTCTTTTTCGATGATTGTCACAAAATAGCCATTATTGGCAATATCAAGCGCAGCAGTCATGCCTGCAACACCGCCGCCAAGTACTATTGCCTTATTAATAAGCGATACTTGCTGTTTATAAAGTGGCTGGAATAGAGCAGATTTTGCGACTGCCATCTGCACGATGCCTTTTGCTTTCTCGGTGGCTTTTTCCTTCTCCTTCATGTGAACCCAGGAGCAATGCTCGCGGATGTTGGCAAGTTCGAACAAATATGGATTAAGTCCTGCCTCGCGGCATGTATTCTGGAATAAAGGCTCATGTGTGCGCGGCGTGCATGATGCAACTACCACGCGGTTTAGATCATTTTTCGCGATCGCATCTTTTATTGCGGCCTGGGAATCGGAAGAGCATGCATACAGCATCTCCCTGGCATGCGCTACGCCAGGCAGGGTTTTCGCATATTCCACAACACCGGGGACATTGACCACGCTTCCGATATTTATTCCGCAATGGCACACGAATACGCCTATGCGCGGCAGAGGCGAAAGCTGTTTTTCATCAGGGAATTTTCTCTCTTTTATAAGCGTTCCGCGCTCACCTGACAGGAGTGCTGCGGCCTTTGATGCGGCAGCGCTTGCCTGCGCAACGGTATCAGGGATATCTTTTGGTCCCTGTGCCACGCCGCATACATATATGCCTGCAACGCTTGACTCAACTGGGCTCTCGATGCTTGTTGCTATATTCCCGAAATCATCAAGCGCGATACCCGACGATTGCGCAAGTGCGCGGGTTGAATCAGCAGGATCAAGCCCGATTGAGAGAACGACAAGATCAAAATCCTGTGCCACAAGGCCGCCTGTCTTGAAATCCTCATATTTCAGGGATATGGCATTATTTGTGCCCACGATCACTTCGGGCGGGCGTGAGTTGATGTATTTGATACCATATTCTCTTTGCGCCCTGTTGTAGAATTCCTCGAAATTCTTGCCATACGCCCTTATATCGATGTGGAAAATCGTAATATTAAGTTCAGGATCATGCTCTTTTGCGATTATGGATTCTTTGGTCGCGTACATGCAGCACACTGAAGAGCAGTGCTTCCTGTCGATATGCGGATTTCGCGAGCCCACGCACTGGATGAAAGCAATATTTTTCGGGACTTTGCCGTCAGATTGTTTCGTGACATGTCCCTGTGTCGGGCCGCTTGCGCTGAGCAGGCGCTCGAACTGTAATGATGTGATCACATCAGGATGATCAAACCTGTAATTCTTGAGAATGGAGGGGTCAAAAGGCTTAAAACCTGTGGCAAGCACAACTGAGCCCACATTCAATTCGATCTCTGTATCTTTTTGTTCATAGTCCACAGCTTTTGGGCCGCAAACTTTCTTGCATACCCCGCATTTGCCTTTTGTCAGATATAAGCAATGTGCTGCATCTATCGTGGCAACCCTGGGTATCGCCTGTGCAAACGGGATATAGATGGATTTGCGCTTGGCAATTCCGGCATTATATTCATCCTGGACTTTTGAGGGGCATTTTTCAGTGCATGATCCGCAGCCTGTGCATTTTGTTTCATCAACGTAGCGCGCTTTCTTTACCACTTTAACTTTGAAATCACCTGCTTTCCCGCTAATGGATTTAACATCGCTATAGGAGAGTAATTCAATATTAGGATGCCTTGCTGTTTCCACAAGTTTTGGAGATAAAATGCACATTGCACAATCGTTCGTGGGGAAAGTCTTATCAAGTTGTGACATTACTCCGCCTATGCTGGGTCTTGATTCTATGAGATAAGTTTTAAAACCGCTGTCAGCAAGATCAAGAGCTGCCTGGATCCCGGCAATGCCCCCGCCTACTACTGCAACTGATCCTTTCATTCTGCCGCCTCCGCTTCTTCTGCTTTAGCCCCTTCTGTAGTTGTGCCTTTTACTTCCGCTTTTATTTCTCCCTTGCCGATAGAGTCAATAAGTTTTGAGGTTGGCACCATATTCTTATCAAGCTCAAGCTCTTTTTCGCTTATTCCCATGGCAAGCCCGATAATCTGGGTAAAATAAAGGACAGGCATATCGATAACAGTATTATGCGCCTTTTCGATCATTGTTTGCTGGCCGTCAAGCAGCATATGGCACATAGGACATGCAACAACAACGCAATTTGCACCAGCTGCTTTTGCTTCATCGAAAAGCTTCTTTGTAAGGAGGAATGCGTAATCCTGCTTACTCATAAGGAGGTTCCCGCCGCAGCATTTTGTTTTCTGCACGAAAGGAAGACAATCTGCGCCTGTTGATTTTATCAGGTTATCAAGAGACATGGGATTTTCAGGATTATCGAATTTTGAAACCTCAGAAGGCCGCACAAGAAGGCAGCCATAATAAGCAACAGCTTTTATGCCTTTTAATGATTTTGTGAATTTCTTAGATATCGCATCTGTTCCTATATCATTTACAATGACATCCAGAAGATGTTTTATCTTTACACCATTGTATTTTTCACCAAGAGCTCTTTCGATCTTTGTCCTGAAGGCTTCATCATTTTTCATCGCTGTGTCTGCTCTTGAAAGATTATGCGAGCATATGCTGCACGGGATCACAAGGTCAAGACCTGTTTTCTGTGCTTTGAAGTTGTTGCGTGCGGACAAACCCATCGATAGTTCCTTATCAAATATAGCTTCAAGGGCGCCGCAGCAGTTCCAGTCATCGATCTCGACAAGATCAATGCCTGCTGCCTTACAAACCGCTTTTGTGGAAGCATCGTATTCGCGCGCTGTGCCATGAAGGGTGCATCCGGGATAATAAGCAAGCTTCATTTCTTCTCCACTTCCTCAAAAATGCGCTTTATTTCTTTTGTACCTTTGATCTTATGCGGCATAATGCTCAATTTTCCCTTTTTGAACAATTCAAGTCCCATCGGAGCATAGCCGATAGCCCCTCCGATACCCTTTGTCTTTAGCATGAACGTGCCGCTGACCCCTGCTTCATACCATTTGCCGTTACTTTTTACCGAATCAATGAAAAGATGATCGAACAGGGGTTTGTCATTTGTGATCTTTATCTTACCTGCTTTTGCCTCGCGCTGGGCGATCGCCCTTATTGCCCCTATCACTTCTGTTATTTTAACATCCTGCGGGCAGCGTTCATAGCAGATATAACATGATGCGCAAAGCCATAATGAATCATCAGTCAGGACTTCTTTTCTCATACCAAGAAGGGCTTTTCGAAGTATGATCCTGGGATTATAGGATTTATCTATTTCCATAACCGGGCAGCCAACCGTACAACCTGTACAGTTAAAGCATTTCTTTATATTTTCACCGCCGGGTTCATTTGATATCTCATATTTGAAATTCGGATCAAGATCGCTTGATTTAATCATTTTCCCGCCTCCAATTGTCTTGCGAGGAATACGCTAAGGTCAACAACATCAAAATTATACTTCTTTTCCGCATCTTTTTCACTCTTCAGGCAATTAAAATGAGCAAGGCATTTTGAACATGTGGTGATCAGGGTCTTTGCACCTGTTGCCTCGGCTTCATTCATCCTTGCAATGCGAAGCGCTTTTGTCTGCTCATTGCAGTTCATGAAATTGCTCACACCGCAGCACAGGGCCTTTTCCTTTGAATGCTCCATCTCTTTTAGTGTAACACCATTTGCAGTAAGCGCTTTTCGTGGCGCATCATATTCTCCCATGTGCCTTCCCAGCCTGCACGGGTCATGGTAGGTCACATCCTGATTTATCTTCAATCCCAGTTTATCCCAGAGCTGTGATGTATGAACAACTTTTATCCCCAGGTCATAATCCTTTGAAAAAGTTCGGTAGCATTCTGCGCAGCTTGTTACAAGGGTATCGATACCGCTTTCCTTTATGTATTTTTTATTATATGCCTTAAGGCCATCGAAAACATCCTTTTTTCCCTGCCAGAGGACATCATGGCCGCAGCATTTCATATTTAAAACCTGGGGTTTCATACCCAGTTTATCAAGAAGCTTGACAGATGATGTTGTTATTTCCCCAAAATTGGTTTTAACATCATGCAGGAATAAGTCAAGTGAATCCACACATCCGGGGAAGAAACCGATCTTTGAATCGCCGGATTTCGCTGCAATGTTCCCATTGAGTTTGGAACTCAATTCAGCTAGCTCTGTGAAAACACCAAGATGCGCAATAGCTAGAGGCTGTTTTCCCTGGCGTTCTTCCCTGATAAAGCTCAGGAAATCCACCTGCTGAGGACATTCCTGCGGACATAACCCACATGTCAGGCATGTCCAGATATCCTGAGTCTTGAGCCCATAGACATTAGCATTATAAATGGAGCTTCGAGGAGATATTTTTGATACTCGGCGCATGGGGCATATGGATGTGCATTTGCCGCACTGATAACATGATTGTACGTTACTCATTTTGTACCCATCAGATTTAATTTGTTTGTAACGTTTTTTAATATTTAGAGGGATTAATTGCTTTTAAATCTTTCGTTTTTTAGCGATGCGTAGATGCATTATTATTAATATAACATCATTATTAATAATGGAGCATAATTATTAATCATGTTACTTTACCCTGGAACCCCTGTTGCCATAGGACAATATGAAATCATTAACTTCATGGCTCGTGGGTTCCCTGTGGTTTTGCATCTCAAATATATCAATAATTGCACTGAACGTGCAATGCAGCCTGTCAGTTGTTTTTCTCCTGCTTTGTCGGGTCATATTTACAATTGATGTAAACGATATGCAATATAATAAAGATATTGGTTCGTATAAATACGAATGAAATGATTGATTATGATGGATTGATGAAACTGAAGAGGGGATTGGTAATTATTTACACTTAAATTCTGAACATATAAACAAGAAAGCAATTTTACGAAAAACACCATCCAGAAAATATTAATACTTCTCAAAATCATATAATATATGAGAGGTCAGCACAGAAGGGTCAAGGGTGTCAGTTAACTTAAAAATTCGGTGTGCGACCATAAAAATGATAATGATAAACAGGTGATTATATGGCGATTCTGGACAATCTCAATATCAATATCACGGACATCCTGTGGATACTCATATTTATTTCATTCTTTATACCTGTGGTACAAAAGCGGATACTTTTGTCAAAGCGTCAGCTGATCATGCGTTCAATTGAGGCAAAGCGCAATAGCCGGGTGATCAGCATGATACACAGGCAGGAGGTCATGAGTTTCTTCGGGTTCCCACTTGCCAGATACATAGATATTGAGGATTCGGAGGCCGTGCTTCGGGCCATACGCATGACACCGTATGATATGCAAATCGACCTTATTCTGCATACGCCAGGCGGACTTGTACTTGCTGCGGAACAGATAGCCTCCGCCCTTAAACGTCACAAAGGAAAAGTAACCGTTTTCATCCCCCATTATGCAATGTCCGGCGGTTCCCTGATAGCCATGGCAGCCGATGAGATTATCATGGATCCAAATGCAGTCTTGGGCCCGGTCGATCCGCAGCTTGGTGGACCTCAGGGGTACTACCCCGCGGTTTCCGTACTTAAGGCACTGGAGCAGCCAAACCCACACAGGGATGACCAGACCCTTATTCTTGGTGATGTGGCAAAAAAGGCTATTGACCAGGTATATGAAGCTGTACATCTTCTGCTGCTTAAACACAATACTCCTGAAAAAGCGTCAGAACTTGCAAGGATGCTCAGCGAAGGGCGTTGGACGCATGATTATCCGATTGATTTTGAGCAGGCAAAGGAACTGGGTTTGCCAGTTAATGACCAGATGCTCATGGAAGTCTATGATCTTATGGAACTATACCAGCAATCTGGCATGCGTCGGCCTTCTGTCGAGTTCATTCCCACCCCATATATGCCACATGCTCCGCCTGGCAAGGGAAAGTGAACCATTGCTGAAATGGATCACTATCCGCAGATGATCTTTATCTTTACCCGCTTCCTCCGACCATCGCCCTGTTAACAAGCACATGCGGCGCCCCGTCGCTGACAGGAACAAGCTGGCCTGCTTTACCGCATCGTCCTGAATTCATCTCCAGGTCATTTCCAACTGCTGATACATTATTTAATATTTCAAGAGTATTTCCCGATAAAGAGACATCCCTGAGTGACGTCGTCAGCTCCCCGTTCTTGACTATGAACCCGCGCTCTGCATTGAACTGGAAAACTCCTTCACCAGGATTCACCTGGCCTCCGCGTGAGCCTTTAAGATAAATACCGTCTTTTAATTCAGAGAGCATTTCATCAAATTTCATCCCATTCGGGGCTATGAAGGTGTTGCTCATCCTGATCACGGGTCTTGCATACCCCTGGGCGCGTGAATTCCTTGATTCACCGCCAAGTTTGCCTGCTGTTTCCCTTGAATGAATAAAGGATTTCAGTACTCCGTTCTGTATCAATGTAGTTCTTTTTGATCCTGCGCCCTCGTCATCAAAAGGATAGTATCCATATTCATGAAGGGACGGGTCGTCATAAACCGTAATAAGCGGGGATGCTATTTGTTCGCCAATTTTTCCCGAAAGGATAGAGTTTCCTTCAAGAACATGGTCTGCTTCTACTGCATGACCAACTGCCTCATGTATAAAAACACCGGCAAGTTCCTGGTCAAGGATCACCGGGTAGGTCCCTGCTTTTGGCGTTTTTGCAGATAAAAGCTCTATTGCAGTAGTAGCTGCTTTTTCTGCAAGTGCAAAAGCATCATGTTTCTTAAATATCTCAAATCCCATTACTCCAAACCTGCTTTCCCTTCCGATCTGGTAAACGCCTTCTGACTGCGCAATTGAGCTTATCGCAAAACCAACACGGGTTAACGTATATTCACAATCAAGCCCTTCGGAACTCGAATATTTGACATTTATCAGTGATTCGGAATACACGGCATTTGTACTTTGTATTCCGGTTTTTTTTGCACTTTTTTCGATTTCAAGAAGTAATTTGACTTTGTCTTCGATTGGAATATCCTGTGGTTTTTCCTTTATCACCGGAAGATCCTTAAGATCGGGTTTTTTTATAGGGGCAAGATCAATAGGGTTCCTTGGACTCCTGTTTCTTGCAGATTCCGCAAGCCTTCCCGCAGATGAAATCGCAGCATCGGTATTCTCGACAACGCCATCCAGGGAAACGAATCCCCATGAGCCACCGTTAAGAACTCTTACAGCTCCTCCACTTGAGAAATTATTCGAGATCTCACGTATCTGTCCGTTATCAAGAACAATTGATGTGCTGACACTCTTTATAATACGTGTATCATAAAAATCCATAGATTTCTCACACTATGCTTATTGGCTTTGTTTCAGGGATAGGGAGGGCGAATTTTGTTCTTGAAGCGAATTTTTTAAGGGTAGCAATAAGACCATCCTTTTCCACACCAACAAGGCTGTATTCCAGTACCTCTTCAATATTTGACACAGGGATTATTCTTATCTGATCCTTGTATTCATCTTCAATAAGCACATCTCCCATATTTGATTTTGGAATGAGGACTGTTTTTATTCCAGCCAGTGCCGCTGCTTCTATCTTGTATGTGACACCTCCTACAGGCAACACGTCGCCCCTGACCGAGAGTGAACCGGTCATTGCTACTGTCTGGTCAATAGGTATTCCCTGGATCGCGGATAATACCGCTGTAGCTATGGAAATGCTTGCAGAATCGCCTTCTACGCCCTCATACGTTCCCACGAACTGGATATGGACATCCATTCTGGAAATATCCTTGCCAGTTGTCTTCTTGATAAGTGCGGAAACATTCTGCACAGCCTCTCGTGCAATATTTTTCAACATTCCCGTAGCAATTATATGGCCTTCGGATGTGGATTGCGTTGGTGTGACCTCAGCTATTATCGGAAGGACTATGCCCGAATCCTCACCCATGACAGCAAGACCATTTACTCTTCCAACCTGTGCGCCCTCTTTTATATAGAGCTTATAATCTTTTCTTCGCTCAAGATACTGGTGCGCAAGCTGCTGTTCAACAGAACGGGCAATGCTCTTTGCTTTTAACACATGTGCAGCTGTGGTGAGCGGTGCATTTTCCCCGTGTGCAATATCACCGGCAACACGAACAAGACCTCCAAGGTCCCTGAGTTTAAGTGTCAGATGCCCTTTTCTTCCTGCACGGCGGCGTGCTTCGCGGATTATTTCTTCAACAGCGCCTTTATCAAAATGAGGTATCTTGCCATCTCTTACAACTTCCTGGGCAACGAACCTGACAAGCTTTTGCCTGTTATCGGGCGTATCCTCAATGGTATCGCTCATATATACTTCGTATCCATAGCCTTTGACACGTGAGCGAAGTGCAGGATGCATTCCCTTGATAGCATCAAGGTTTCCCGCTGCCACCATTATAAAATCACAGGGTACAGGGTCTGTTTTAACCATCGCGCCGCTTGAACGTTCAGACTGTCCTGTAATTGCAAATTCCTTTTCCTGGAGTGCGGTCAAAAGATTTTGCTGGGATTCGATCCTGAGCGTATTTATCTCATCAATGAACAGCACACCCTTATGGGCTTTATGGATAGCACCACTCTCTACTCTGTCATGCGCTGGTGTTTCAAGTCCGCCTGACTGGAACGGGTCGTGACGCACATCGCCAAGAAGCGCGCCTGCGTGCGCACCAGTGGCATCAATATAAGGAGCGATCTCCTTGCTCTTGTTTGAAACGAGAAGTTTGGGGATCAAAGCAGTTTCTTTTGGCATGAACTGGCGCATCATCATAGCTATTAATACCGCTGCTATGATTCCCATGAGATATTCCCCAACGAAAAATGAATATCCTACGATGCCAAGGACAAGAAGCATAATGAACATATTACGCGCTGTTGTTCTTTTTTGCGCTTCCACTTTGTGGGCATCGGTGATCTCTTTGCCTTTTCCAGCTGGCACTATGCGTATCTTTGGATTATTGGGATCATCCGGATTGTTATATACCAGAACATCCTGTAATTCCTCTTTTGGAAGCAATTCAGCCATTGCTTTTGCAAGCATTGATTTACCAGTCCCCGGTGTTCCAAGCATCATTACATGTCTTCTCTGGTTTGCCGCTTTTCGTACTACCTCCACGGCATGTTCCTGGCCAATGACCTGTTCGATCAATTTTTTAGGAACCTCAATATCTTTAGTAGATGTTATTTCTAACCCGCCAAGAAGGTCCTGATTCTTTACTTCGTTTTCAGTATTTTCCATATTTTACCTGATATTATAAATAATTGGTTTATTAGGCTTAAGATTATCGCATTTAGGGAAATGATGATAATTAGAATATGCCTTTATATCTTTTTCGCTGCTACATCCAAAAAGTCTATATGATTTAACTCATATTAAGCTTACGTTTTATCAGAATTTTTTATGATATTTTAGTCAGAAATACTACTTTATGCCTCAGAGGCAAGCGGGCGAACTGCCACTAAAAAAGTGAATTGAACTTGTTATTCAAATCCATCTTTCGCATAACAAAATAAAAAAGAACAGGTTAGATATCGGCTAACTAACCTGTCTGGAAAATTCCTGCTAATACTCAGTAGAAGGAGCTTTCTCTGCAGCGCGGGGCGGCACTACTGTTTCTTTCTCTGTAACTACTGTTTCTTTCTCTACAGTACGGGGTGGCACTGTTTCTTCTGCTTTTGCCTCTCCTGCTGTAGAAATGTCTTCAGCTCCCGTACTTTTCAGGATTTCTTCAGCGCGCTTTACCCATTCTGAACTATCTGTATGAACTGATAGTAAGATGCCGCCTTTATTAACCAGTCCTTCGTACCTTTTTGCCTCATACTCAGGAACGCCCATGCCGACAAGAGCTCCTACAATTCCACCGACCGCGCCGCCAACACCAGCGCCAGCCAGAGCTGCCATAAGAGGGCCTGCTGCTATAAAGGGACCGACGCCTGGAATTGCCAGTGCGCCAATACCTGCCAGCCATCCAAGAGCCCCTCCGATTACAAGTCCGGAGCCTGCCCCTGTTGCTGCGCCCTCAGGAGCCTTAGTGTGTTTCTCATGTGCGAATTCTTTTGTACTTGTCTTTTCAGGCATGAGTACCGAGATGTCTGAACTGCGAAAACCTGCAGCTTTTAGAGCATCAACAGCAGATTCAACTCCCACTCGTGTCTTATATATTCCAAATACCGCTTTGTTTGTTGCCATATTATTTATCTCCCTTTCATTTAGTATATTCATTTAGTATATCTTTTCTCTAACTTAAATCCGGTAATTTTCGACTTGCTTGCGGCAAGCTCTAACATACTGATAAAATTTTCGTGATACCAAGAAATATCCGAATTTTTTAACAAAGTATGTTGTTCTACCACTATTCAGGGTAGGAATCAGGCAATATAGCAATGTCGCACTTTTTGCCTGATTCGCTTTGGATTTTTTGAGAAGTTTATTAGTTATTTTCGAACTATTCTCCCTGATTATTGCCTGAATCTCCATGACTCTTCTTCTTGCTTACTTCCCCTTG
>JBAQLI010000157.1:0-31568 GCA_049301735.1 Candidatus Methanoperedens sp. | reverse complement strand
TAACGGGATTTACGGGATGAAATGCAGTAAATCTATCCTGTTTATCCTGTAAATCCTGTCTATTGATGAATTTTTGATCTCGAAAAACAATGCATAATTCGCAAAATTGGAATTATTGGATGGGCTCCAGTATCTTCGCCTGCTAATTATTTTTGATATCATACTGTTCAACCCAATCTATCCAGCCATTTTCGTAGGTTTTCACAGCATATTCATCAAATAATCTTAGCCAGTATGGATCAAAATCATCAAATTTGATATTACTATTGGCTTTTGGCGGTGAAATCTTAATAGTATTATTATTAGAATATATTATATAACTGGCTTTATATGGAAGAGGGTCATCCTGTGTTATTTCCAACTCACTGTTTTCTTTGAAAAAATAAACCCGATCTTTATTGAAATGGACAATTATTCTAAATGGGGGTAATGGTATGAGATTTTTAGTGCTTTGTTTCATTAACCCATTATAATTATTCATTTCATCAAGTTCATTAACTTTTATTTCTAACTCACTGAGGCGGGATTCTAACGTTTGAGCAGATTTGTTAGAGTTTTCAGCTCCAATCGATTGTTCGGGTTTTTCTTGTAAACAACCGCTTATGAAAACAACACCGAATACCAATAATCCCATGAATATTATCTTTTGTAATTTATTAATCATCGTTAAAACCGATCTATCATGAACAATAGTAAATATATAATTTTCGAAGTGAATGGCTTATTAAGCTTTTGCTTTCCATCCCTTTGGATATGTGCCTGCTTCCAGAAGAACCCTGTCTGTACTAACAACGATCCCGGTCGCAGCTTTTAAGATATCCATTGTCTTCATCTGTGCATTACCCAGGGACACTACTTCACCCTTTAATGTAAAAACAGCAACTACATCGCTTTTTTCAATTCCGGTCTCAACCGAAAGCACACCAGGCGCGGCAAGACCTGCGCCGTGGCACACTGCATCCACAGCGTTATCGCGTATAACTATCTTCGGAAGATGCGAAACCCCGAATTCCATGGGGCGAATAACTTTTCGCAATACGCTTTCATTCCCGTTTTCCTTCCATTCAATATAAGCATCCTGCAGGTCCTGGAGAGTGATCAATGTTTCATCTTCCCGGAAAGGACCTGACTTTGTGCGCCTCAATTCCTGCATGTGCGCGCCTGGTCCCATTGCCATCCCCATGTCATGGCATAATTTACGAATATAAGTTCCTGCCTCACAGCCTACCTTAATAAGTACATTATTATCCTCAATTTCAAGAAGCTCATTATAATAAATGGTCCTGATCCTTGTTTCTCGTCTTACCGCTGATTTAATTGAAGGTTTCTGGAAAATATCACCTGTAAACTCAGACATAACTTTTCTTATAACATTTTCCGGCATTACCGTATGGAGTTTCATCAGGCAAACATACTCTTTCCCTGCCGTAAGAAGACCATCAACGGCTTTTGTTGCATCCTCAAGCATCACAGGAAGAAGCCCTGTCACATTGGGGTCAAGCGTACCGCTATGTCCTGCTTTGTTCAAACAAAGGATTTTTTTTACCCATGAGGTCACTTCATGACTTGTTGGCCCGGCCGGCTTGTCAAGATTGATAGCCCCTTTTTTAATATATTCTTCAATTGGGCGATCCTGCGGTTTCTTACCATACTTATCGTCGGTCGTATCCTCGGATTTTATCAGAGTCTCTCTTTTTATTTCAGATGGTAGTATCATATCTTATCAGGAAACCAGCCGCTTTTTCTACAATTTCACTTATCTCTTGTGCGCTCCACTTACTTGAATCTATTACTATATCATACACTGACAGGTCTTTAACATCAAGATCATAATATTTCAAATAACGCTCCCTTTCGCACTCTTCCCTTTCAGAAGTCTCTTCCATTGCTTTTGCCACTGATTTACATTCTCTCTTAGCAATGCGCTGGGCTCGTACTTCAAGAGGTGCTTTTAGCCATACCTTAAGATCGGCATCTACAAGAAAGCCGGAAAGCCTTCCTTCTATCACGATATTATCTTTTTCATCTGCGATCTTTTTTTGCATCGCATCGATCTCATGGTCAATTTTTTCATTGCATTTAGCAATTTGCCCGAACTCATCAAGTGACATGCATCGATCCTGCGCACATTTGCGGAATATATCTCCCATAGAGACCAGTTCCAGGCCAAGTTTAACTGAAATTATCTTTGAGAGCGTGCTCTTACCGCTTCCAGGAGGGCCGCTGATCGTGATTATCAATTAAGCTACACCTTTTTATCCAGTGGCATTCCACCTATATTCAATGCCTTCCTGGTCATCTGGCTGACAGGTATAGAACACATGAAATACCAGAATAGCCAGTATTGGAATACCCAGAAAACAGTTGCATCCAATTTCCGTTCTCCCCAGAAAGGAAATATCATGGTAGCATCAGGGTTCTGGCTGATGAGAAGATACACCCAGTAGAAAAGTGGGATTGAAATAATACTTATATAAAGCATGGGTTTGAATTGCTGCTTGAACATCTCCATCTGATCGCCCATCATTTCAGCATATTGTCCTTCTAATTTCTTTATTTTCGCAGCATTGTTGGATAATTGAGCCTCACGCATTTCTTTCTGGATTGTTTTCGATTTTTCCTGGACGCGTTTCATTAATCCCCAGTCCATCGTATATTTCTGGACAATTGATGCGTAAAGACCTGTAAAAGCCGCCAGCAAGAAAATTATCATATGTATTGGAAGCCAGCCCAATAATGGTTTCAAAAGGGTGTCCATAAGTTTGCCTATTACATCCCTCATTTCGGGAAACATAATAATACCGAACATTAAAAAAATACCCAGAACCATTGCAAGCTTATTTAGTGTCTTTTTTATCATATTCCTCCAATATTTTTTTTATTTCCTCAAAAATCTGTGAGATATTTTTGCTTCCATCAACTGTCCGAAGTATTTTTTTCTTATCGTAATAATCTATCAATGGCTGCGTTTGTTTTTTATATACATTTAACCTGTTGCTTATGGCTTCAGGTTTATCATCGTCGCGCTGGTATAATTTCCCTTTGCATGCATTGCATGTGTCTTCTTTTTCAGGACTATTGAATAAAACATGGAAACTTGCCCCGCATTTACACATTCTTCGCCCCGACAGGCGCTTTATGAGTTCGTTGTCATCCACCGAGATATTAAGGACCGCATCAATGTTCTTACCCGATTCTGTCAATATCATATGCAAAGCATCAGCCTGCGGGATCGTCCTGGGATAGCCATCTAACAAAAATCCTTCATTGCAATCTTTTTTTGACAACCTGTCCTTGATAAGAGTTATCAAAAGTTCATCCGGGACAAGCTCGCCCCTTGACATATAAGATTTTGCCTTTATTCCAAGACCTGTATTATTATTAATATTTTCACGCAGGATATCCCCTGTAGAAATATGGGGAAGTGAATAGTATTCCTGTATTTTTTTGGCCTGCGTGCCCTTTCCTGCTCCGGGCGGCCCAAGTAAAATAATATTCATCTTGATCGAATCCGTAATGGTCAGGTGTATCTAATAAAGCTTTTCAAAATAAACGCCAAAAAAAAATTATTCAAGCAAATTCTTGCCTTTTGCAAAACCCAGAACTGATGCGGATAGTATGATCAAGACGATCATGCCAACTGATATGTATATCGTGGTCACGCGGTCAATATTTTTTAGTAATACCATATATAACACATCTGATATCCATATGCCTATTATTAAGCCCATGAATCCAAAAACAATCGCATATACAGTATTTTTGAGGAAATCGGATAAATTCATAATCTCATTGTGTATGGCATTTAGTCAATATTAATTTATCGTAAGTATCAAAAAATTAATACTAAGAACCGCCATTTTGAATCCCTATGACACCGGAAATTCTTGAATCTTATCAAAACCACATCATAGAAAGGCAAAAGCAGGGAATTCCCCCACTTCCAATGAATGCCGAACAGGTCAAAGCGCTCTCAGCCCTTGTTTTTGATCCCCCGGAAGGCCAGGAAGATTTTATCCTGGAACTCCTGAAAAATCACATTCCACCTGGTGTTGACCCTGCAGCTCTTGAAAAATCAAAAATATTGCGAAAAATTGCCATGGGCGAAAAAATATCTAAACTGCTCACGCCGCGCGAGGCAGTCTCCCTTTTAGGCATGATGAAAGGCGGGTATAATATTGAGACACTTATTGAATTGCTGGGTGATAAGGAACTTGCGGACGAAGCGGTTTTTGCCCTTTCAAATACGATCCTTATTTTCGGTTTCTTTGACCGGATAAAAGAGCTTTCAGTTACAAACCCCAACGCAAAAAAAGTTCTTGAAAGCTGGGCAAAAGTGCAATGGTTTACAGGAGGACATAAAATCCCTGAAACACAAAAAGTGACCGTATTTAAAGTCCAGGGAGAAGTAAATACCGATGATTTTTCTCCGGCATCACGTGCCGGAACCCGCGCTGATATCCCGCTCCATGCCCTCTCCATATTTGAAACCCGTTATCCAGGCGCACTTCCTGAGATAAGGGAGCTTAAAAAAAAAGGATATCCGATAGCCTTTGCAGCAGACGTTGTTGGAACAGGAAGCAGCAGGAAATCAGCAGCCAATTCCCTTATCTGGTGGATAGGGCAAGACATTCCCGGTGTCCCGAACAAGCGAAAAGGCGGATTTATACTCGGAAGCCAGATAGCGCCAATATTTTTCAACACGGCGCGGGACAGCGGCGCTCTTCCTGTCAAATGCGATGTCTCAACACTAAGATCAGGCGATGTAGTTATATTGGATTTCAAACATGGGAAGATACTTGGTGAAAAAGGGGAAGATATCACGTCATTTTGCCTTGAGCCTGAAACGCTGCCAGATGAATTCAGGGCAGGCGGAAGGCTTTTACTTTTAATAGGAAAACAACTCACAAAAAAAGCACAATTTGCACTTGGTGTAAATTACGATATATTCATCAAATCCAGGGAACCCGGGGCTTCAAATCGCGGTTACACACTGGCTCAAAAGATCGTGGGAAAAGCCTGCGGACTTCCAGGCGCGCGTCCCGGGCAACCATGCCTTCCAAAAATATCGACAGTCGGGTCACAGGATACAACAGGCCCGATGACCGCTGATGAGATAAAGGAACTTGTATGCCTTGAATTCATGGCGCCTCTGGTTATGCAATCCTTCTGCCACACAGCTGCATACCCGACGCCTGCTGACAAAGCAATGCATAAAGAACTCTCGCAGTTTTTCAAAGACAGGGGCGGGGTTGCTTTAAAACCCGGTGATGGAATAATCCATTCATGGCTCAACCGTATGATCCTGCCCGATACTGTTGGCACAGGAGGCGACAGCCATACAAGGTTCCCAATAGGTATTTCATTTCCCGCGGGAAGCGGTCTTGTGGCATTTGCCGCAGCGTTAGGAGTAATGCCTCTTGACATGCCTGAAAGTGTACTTGTAAGATTTAAGGGCAAACTAAAAAAAGACCTGTACTTACGTGATGTTGTCAATTCAATTCCTTATTTTGCATTAAAGCAGGGTAAACTGACACTTCCGAAAAAGAATAAAAAGAATATCTTTAATGGCAGGATACTGGAGATAGAAGGTCTTTCCGACATTACTGTGGAGCAGGCTTTTGAACTTACAGATGCTAGCGCAGAAAGGTCAGCCGAAGCTGCTGTGATAGCGCTTTCAAAAGAACAGGTGGCACGCTTCCTTGAAACGAACATATCTATTTTAAGATCGCTCATTGAGGAAGGTTATGCATCAAAAGCCCTTGAGATGCGAATAGCAGCCATGCAGGAATGGCTTAATGATCCCTTTTTGCTGGAAACTGATCCTGATGCGCAATATTCGGATATCCTTGAAATCGATCTATCCGCTATCAATGAACCGCTCCTTGCTTGCCCTAATGATCCTGATTTTATCAAACCGTTATCTGAAACGCAGGGAGTTAAAATTGACGAAGTATTTATCGGGTCATGTATGATCGGGATCGAACAGCTGGAAAGAGCATCCAGAATACTTGAAAAAGCAGACAGCATTAAATCGAAATTATGGATCGCTCCACCTACAAGGCTTATCGAAAAAAGTCTTAAAGAAACAGGTGGGTATTCCAGGTTCAAGGAACTCGGCGCAAGAATGGAAATCCCAGGATGCAGCCTTTGCATGGGGAACCAGGCAAGAGTAACTGATAATGCTGTAGTATTTTCGACATCTACTCGTAATTTTGATAACCGCATGGGTAAAAATGCACAGGTCTATCTTGGTTCGGCTGAACTTGCCGCGATCAGTGCAGTTCTTGGCAGGATTCCAACGATTTCGGAATATCATAAATTACTGGAATAAGAAATATTGCACGGACATATTTTCAGCCTTTAAGAGAAAAGGGAAAAAAGAGAAGAGAGAAGATAGAAGAGAAAAGGAGTTAAATACACGTTAGTTCAATTAAATTATATAAGAAAATGTGGAGTGTGACTATATGGAAGACTTTAGCAATAAAAAAATCAAAAGACTGAACGAGTATCAACAACCTCCTCCCAATCCTAAACCTATCCCTGTTCCTGAGCCGATCCCTGAACCGACCCCTGAGCCTAAACCCGTTCCACAGCCAACCCCGGAACCCACTCCGGAACCTCGACCTATCCCCGTACCGGAACCCATTCCGGAGCCAACTCCCGAACCGACTCCCGAACCTAAACCTGTCCCCGTACCAGAACCCATTCCGGAGCCAACCCCTGGACCTACACCCCAATCTAAACCTATCCTGAACCCGAAATAAAACCAAAAAGGGCTATGTGATACTCAACCCGAACTCCCCCAACCTACATTTCGCTGCCTCTCTTTTCTCCTGGTGGTCTTTCAGGAATCCACGCATTAGCTCTGCAGTAAATTTCTTGCAATTTCCGCATACGCGCGTGCCTCCCACACAGTCCTTATAAACCTCCAGAAGTTCATTATCGTCTTCCACAAGATGATAAAGCAATAACTCATACACGCTGCATTTATCAGGCTCGCCGCCAAGCTTATTCTGCTCTTCAAGCGTCACCCTGCCGCCCGTTATTGCCCGCATTACTTTCTTTGCCCCATCTTCGGGTTTGTCAGTGAGGGCTATATAGCTTTCAGGGATGCTGCTTGACATTTTGCCGCCCTGGAGTCCTGTCATGAACTTGTGATATGTAGAAGCAGGGGGCATGAAGGCATAACCGCCATGTTTCAGTTCTACTTCCCGAACAACTGATTCCACTTCATCCAGTGTTCGTCCGGAAATATCAACATGCTCTTCGTACAGTTTTCCGCCTGTGCGCTTTGCAATTTCCTTCAGGGCTTCCTTTGGTGCCGCTTTTCCTCGGACGCTGATCAATCCATTCTCTGCGCGGTGTTCTTCGACCATAAACATATTTGTTTTATAAGCAAGCCCCCTTGTCAGCCTGATATGCGGGTCCTGGTCAGAGCCTACCGGAATGACCACAGGTTTGGGACCGCCGAATTCCTTCAATTGCGGATGCAGGATGTCAGCGCTCTGTGTGAGGGCGCTGACCATGTGCGCAATATTTGTCTCACCCGAAAAACCATATATGGCAGAAAGCTCAGAGAAATTCGCTTTAATGCCAAGTTCAAATGACAGGTCTCTCACTGGCTTGAACCCTGATTGGAAATAAATATGCGCACCAGGCTCAAGACCAAGAGCTATTGCGCTTAATATGTATTCATTTATTCCCAGTTCCCGGCATTCTTTCCAGCTTTTTCCCCTGACGGCATGCGCTTCCATGTCCGCAATAGCAAGGAACGCATCCCCGCCCTGCTGCTGGTGCCAGATGATCTCTTCCATGACCATTTTATGCCCCAGATGTGCCTTTCCCGAAGGCATAAATCCACTCAATGCAGCAAAAGGTTTTCCCGATAGCATCGCATCAAGAACAGAATCATAGCTCCTATGCCCGAATATGACATGCCTGCGCATGTACCTGTGCGGGTTCTTTATCTTTCTGAGGAGGTCATCAAACTTTGAAATCCCGAACTCATCAAACAGTTTTGAATAATTATCGATTTTGACAACGCCCCAGGGGTCAAGAGTGGTCATGTGCCCTATTCAGGGCTTATAAATATGTAAAGTTTATCGTCAACTACTCCGCCCTGAAGGGGCTGGGGCTTGTAACTATGCTTAATCTCATGCCAAACCCGAATTAAAAGCAGAATTTAAGTTTTTCGATTCAAAAGAAGAATACGATTTCTGGTTATCGTCAAAATCAGGAAATACAAATTGCAAAGGGTAAAATTCCTCCCAAGCCTAAAGACGTAAGGGTTTCCTTTTACCCTTTGAACCCAATGTTATGAATCAGTCTGAAAGTTCTGTTTTCAAAATTATCTTTTCAAAATAGAAAAATATATACGTTATAAAATGAAGGTATAATATGGACAGGTAAAATCGCCCTTATAGGTTTTGTCTAACTTAAAAACTTTTATTCGTGCAAAAGGGGAAAACGGCAAAACAGGGAAGAAAACGGGTATATTCAAACCTTACGGGATAGGTTTTGGCCATGATAGTTACAAAGCATATATCCATTGACAAAGAATGTGTTGATAAATTAAAGCCACAACTGGAAAGGCATAATGGGAATTTCAGCGCTGCAATAAGAGAGATTATCGATCGTAACGGTAAATCCGTTTTTCCGAATAATTCATCAGCAATAGATACTTCCCTCTTAAAATGGATGCTGACAGAGGTCGATGGTACACTTATTCCAGACAATGTAATGGATGAATTACTGGATCCGATATTGATCAATTCTATAAGGAAACTGGAAGAGTGTCTTAATTGCAGGTTCAGGGAACTTGAATGGGATATTAATATTGAATTCAAATATGATAATGATACATTGCCAAGCGGTGTCTTGATAGAATTAAGAGGGGAAACAAATAAGATACGAACCGTCGCCCGCATATTATCACAATATATGGTTAAGAATTCTCTTGAAAAAATACCTCTTGAGATAATGTCTGTTTTTAATATTAATGAATGTATCCGGATTGAACTTGTAAGATCAACTAGAAAAGAAGCCACAAACAGCCTTCTTACTTTTTTTGGGGGTATGGATGAAGTAATAAAAGGAATAAAAAGCCGCCCACTATTCTGGAAGTCAGTAGTCAAAAGACATCTGTTAAGTAATTATAATATGGTTACAGTTCACAGGAATTTCTTTGAAGACCTGCTTTCCAATAATATACCACTTGGTGAGATAAGTATCGAAAACCTGGCAAAAAAACCGATACAGGAAATACCTTTAAAAGAGATGCTTTTATTCATAAAAGAGGTTTATGAAACTTCCAGGGTAATTGACAAGGTAGAGATCGATAACGATAATTTAATAATATTTCATAGTTACAGGTCTAATGAAGCAATTGAAAAAATAAAAAAAACACTTGTCCTGCTATTAGAAGCAAACGGCCATTTATTCGACCCCAAAACAACGGCCAACATGATAGTATTGACCCATAGGCCTGATGTAGGTATAAAAGTCAATGAAATAGTTGATAATTTGAAAACAAGCAAGACAAGTTTTGACCAGGAATTGCTAATGTTCATGACTTTTTTAAAAGGATTAAGGGACATTCCGGATATTCCATTATCCTTTATAGCTTTAGGACGAAAGATCGGAACTTCGTTAATGCAGGAATATGAAAAAGAGAACGGCATCAAGAACTGGGACCTGGAAAAGTTTAAAACCGTTTTTGAAATAATAAATTCAAAGATCCATACAGAAAGTGAATGGAAATTAGATGGAAAAAATCTGCTATATACAATCAGGAAATGTCATATAGCCACAGAAGGGAACAAATTTGACAAATATATATGTAATACATCCAGGGAAGCCTTCAAGGGTGCGCTGAATTATGCTTTCGGGAACAAGGCGGTATTGGAGATCAAGAAATTGATATCTCACGGGGATAAACTGTGCGAAGTGGTCATAAGGTTGCCTTGAAAAATACAAGAAAGCAGGATATCGCCGATGAATTAGGTCAGCCAATAATAGTTGTAGAAGAGAAAGAAGAAAATCTGACCCCAAAACAAAAGAAACACCTGGATGAAACCAAAATTTTTGAGCCCTTCAACTTAAGACTCTTTTAGGATGCTCTCCACTTTCTAACTTTTTTCTTTATTGATACCTCGAACAGGTCTTTTCCTTTTTTATACCATTCCAGAACTGCTTTGTAGCTTGCACCTGCAAACATTCCAGCTTTCTCATAGCTCAAGCCTGTATGATAAAGAAGCATGCCTAAAGCCCTCTGCTTATTGTTTTTTTCTCTTACGGGAAAAGATGGGTTGATGTGTCCATACTTCCTTCCGTAGTTGCTATACAGGAATTGTTGTTTTTCCGATTTACTACGGCAAGGCCAATCTAAAGTTAACGGTATGATAATCATAACCGTAATAATTAAATACTATCGCATTATATATGCAAATATGTTGGTATGATGCGATTTGTCAAATAAGGCGCAATACATCGAACCAACTTAAAAGGAGATTGTTATGGCAATAGGTCAGGAATTATCGTCAATAGATTTTCAATCAATGATTGGCGGCCCATTGAACGCCGTCGTCAGAGCACAAGCGCAGTCTGCACAAACATCGGTTGATTTCATCAAGAGTGTTGGATTCAACGGGCCGGATGCGAAGGAAGATCCGGGTAAGCCAACGATGGTCACTTTCGAATATGACAAGATTATTGAAACGAAAGATGATAAAGGGGTTATTACCTCCGAAGTGAAACCGATGAAATTAACTGTGCCAATTCTCACAATGCTTCCTATTCCCTTCATAAGGGTTGAAGAAACAACGATTGACTTCAATGCGAAGATCAATTCTGTCGTAGAGTCGACAACCGCATCCTCATCCGAACTAAATACGTCCCTGGGGGTAAAAGGCGGATGGGGTCCCGTATCTGCGGAATTGAAATGCAGTTATAGCAATAAGAAATCCACATCGTCCACCGACAAAACAGAGCGGACTTACAGCTTGGTCATTCATGTTCAAGCAGTGCAGGATGAGCTTCCTGCGGGGATGGAAAAACTTTTGAGTGTTCTTGAGAATAACATAAAGGAAACACCGGCAAAGTAAACTCCGTCTGCGTAGTATAGACTTATAAACCTGCAGGTAAAGGGCATCGGAAGTTTCCCTTTACCTTGCATTCGTCAGAATATAGAGGAGGTGAGGAGGCATATGGCAGACTTAGGTACCCTTTTAGGCTCATTGATGACCGGCGTAATTCGAGCACGTCGCATGGCTGATGAGCAAACGGCAGCACTGGCAGAATATTACAAAGACAATCCACTTCTCGAAGGTTTGTCGGTTCCTCGGATACGTATTCCTGAATTGACCATTGAAATGCCCATGCTTATCGAGAATCACGTGGAAGGACAAAGCGAGGAGACGGAATCTCCAACAAAGATCGCAGATACAGCAGCAGAACAACTGAAAGCGACTTTGTCTAAGAACAATATCAAGGTTAACCCGATTTTCCATGAAGCGTTTCTGAATGAGGTAAAAAACCAGCTTGAGTTGGCAAAACAAACAGGAGCTCCTGTTATGAAAGAAACTG
Source organism: Candidatus Methanoperedens sp. (assembly GCA_049301735.1). Lineage (GTDB taxonomy): Archaea > Halobacteriota > Methanosarcinia > Methanosarcinales > Methanoperedenaceae > Methanoperedens. The sequence goes on along the minus strand of JBAQLI010000157.1, from coordinate 19,982 downwards.
TTGCACGTGGTGTGCAAGATGCTTTTTCAGCCACTTTGACCAAAACGAAGACTACCCTGACTGCAACAGACCAGGCGGCAGTTGCACGAGATCTTCGTGCCAAGGTCTCAACAGTTAGCATCGCCAAAGGGCCAGCACCTTCAGGTATTGTGGCCAACATCAAAACGGCTGATGTTAAAGAACGGGCATCGAATACGAGTGTCGTGCGCCTGAAAATCACACTTAAAGAAGAAGGTCTTGAATGGGCTGTAAAGTCGAGCGAATCCGGAGGAGTAGTACGTACGTTACAGCCAGAATAATAGACTGAGGTTGAGGTACACAGAATGCAATGTGTTTTACGGGAAAAACTCCTTGCGCAGGCGACGAGACTTGCAGGCATCAGCAATGTTTATCGTACCGAAAGCTATCGTTTTGTGGATGCGTACTTCACCTGGTTGGAAGAGGCTGAAAAGGACCTGTCCAGCTTACGATCGCCTATCGGTATTATGCTTCAGGCAGAAAAGAGTTCGTTGACTTCAGTTTCGGACGGTTATGTGCCAAGTCAAATTCAAGCAGGAAAGAACATAAGAAAAATACAGAGAGCCGCTGCAGCCCAATCGTTGGAAAAAGTTTCAAGAGAGATCTATTCTAAAATAGAAAATATTGATAACATGCTTGATCAATCGAGCGAAAAATTATGTAACGCCATTGCAGTCTTGGAGATCAAGGAACCTGAATTGTATAACAGGCTTCAAGTAAATCAGCAGGGTGCAGATACCATACGGAAAATGCTTAGTAAAACACCAGAGACCATACCGATTTATAACTATCTTTGTGCAAAGCTCGCGTCTACAGACATAAATTACCTGCTTATGGATATTATACAGAAGATTGTAAGCAATAAGACTAAAAAAAGCACACCGCGATCGAAGAACATTTGTGCTGACAAATAGGAAAGATTTTCAAGGACGAATTATTATCAAGTAAAGCAATTATCCAATGGCAACTGGTGATAGCAGCGTTGTCTGGGCCTTATACATAAAGGTATTCAGGGAAGAGGGCAGTATTCTTCCCCGAATAAATATCTCTGTGTTTTTATGGCTTCTTTGGCTTCTTTGGCTTCTCATTCTTTTTATCTTGAATCGACCCGATGAAGTACGGCCGCATCATCTCATTATCTTCATGTTCGACGATATGGCAGTGCCAGACATAGAGACCAACAAGGTCGAAAAGGACCTTCACCCGCGTGATCTGGCCCGGATAGGCGATGACTGTATCCTTGAAGCCCGCTTCCCAAGTTTCCGGTGGCGATTGGATCACATCACCAAATGTCTGGCGATTGATGACCTGGAACTGTACCTCGTGGATATGGATAGGATGTGCATCGGCCGTGAAGTTATGTATCTCCCAGACCTCAATCGAATCGACTGCCGGATTCTCTGTAATTTCGTCGTCCCATGTCTTCGGGATTGGGTTGCCCACGGTATTAAGCGTGCCCAGCAGAGCTGCAACGGGACCTTCGGTGCCGTTAATGTTTGTCATTTCCTCGTTGAGTGATACCTTGCGCGTGTTGCTAGCAGGGCCGAGCGATTTAAACGCGGGCAGGTTCAGTCGCGCAGGATCCTTGCTTTTATCCTTGCTCGCGAGCGGAACCACCACGAATTTCATTACCTGGCCGGTTGTGCCAGGGTCAGCTGAAGTGAAGTCGATTCCAGGCATGCCACCGCCAAAGGGTTCATCCGGACCAAAGTTCAGAAGGATAATCTCCGTGCCTACCGGCAAGTTTGTGAAGTCCACAATGACATCGGCTCGCTCGGCCGGTGACATGAGGAGTTGTCCGAGCTTGACCGGTGCAGGCAGGAAGCCGCCATCGGAGCCGATCTGCCAGAAGGGCATATCGTTGCTCATCTTTAAGATCAGGAAGCGGGAGTTGCACCCATTCAGGAACCGGAAGCGATAGCGGCGCGGCTCAACTTCTAGGAACGGCCATGTGCGACCGTTCACGACCATTGTATTCCCGAAGAACTCCGGGTTCCAGATGGGTGGGACTTCCGTCTCCGGGATGTACTGGCCCGGGACAAAGTCGCCGAAGAACGCGCGGCTGTCTGGATAGAATAGCGACCCGTCTTCATTGAAAGAGCGATCCTGGATAGCGATGGGGATCTCATAGAATCTGCCAAAGGGGTCCGCCCCAATGCCGGGGGCGGGACCTGGCAGTACCGCAGAGGGGAGGTCACCGGGTCCACGGCGGAGTAGATAGAACCCCGCCGGTCCAGCATAGACATTAAGGCGGGTCATACCCAGAGTATGGTCATGATACCAAAGAGTGCTTGCCCGCTGATCATTCTGGTACTGGAATGTGGCGGTGCCGGGTTCCCACGCCACGCCGAACTTATCCTTGAACTCAGTCTTGAAAGGTTCGTACCATGTACCCTCCGTGGCAAAGCCGGCAGGAATATTTTTTGCATCGGGCAGATACCAGGCTTCTGCGAATCCGTCGCTTTCCTGGGCGCTATGACCCCCATGCAGATGGGGCACCATCGGGACAGGACCCATGTAAGGTCCTGGTGTGCTATTAAACGTCGGGCGCATATCCCGACCATCGAGTCCGCCTGGCGGGTTTGCCCAGTGGAGCGTCGGGTCTACAGGCAGCAGGTGCGGCAGTAAGTCGCCGCTATCATCCACAAGGCCGTTGATCCATTTTACCCGTACCGGCCGCATGAAATTGGCTTCGATCGTGAAGGCTGGATAATTGAATGTTCCTGGGTGATTAACAGAACCGTAGCTCCACACCGTGGTCAGGGGCAAGTTGGGTGGGAGGATCTGCTGCTGGAACTGCCGGACAGCAATCTCATAATATTTGACCTTCCCAACTGCAGTTGGCGGCATCTCCGGGGGGATTACCAGTTTTGTCACATACTTATCGATCGTGGTGGGGTCAAGAGACCCTTCTGGTATTTGAGCGTCAGCCAATTGAATATATTTCATAAAGCTCCCGCCAAAGGCCAGAGCACCCGCAGTCGCTCCGACCATCTTCACGAATGTTCTTCTATCTACTCGCATTATCGTTTTCTCCCTCAAGTCATTACATACTTTATCAGTACTCATGACGTCATTCTCTTTCTCAATATCTTTATTTTTTAACATATCTTACCTCTTTTCTCAATCCGTTTTTATCTCAACGAACGTGGCAAAATGATGCAGGTATTATTAACCCCGGAATGCTTCTCTACAGAATTTTCTTATTGAATAAAGCGAATATATCTGTAATAACCCATTTTCCATATTCTGCCCTTAAATATGTTTTGCAGCTTTAATATATAATACTATCTTATCTGTCAAAATTTATGTACATGAGCAGGTTCAGCGCTTCAAAAGGCCTCAATTGGGTTTCATAGATGATCCTGAAAAATAATATTTTTGGCGGCGGCAAGTTTACTGCCGGATCTGGATACGCTGTGGTATCATCGCAGCGAATGCATTCGCCCCTAGTCTTGCTCGTATTTGCACTGGATATTTTTCTATTTGACATCTCGAAGTATCGAGGAGAACGTAACAAAGTATATAGCAGCAGATGAAATCATGCTCTTTTATCCATTCAGTAATGAAAAATTCTCTATAACCCTGGGTGAAGAGATTTATGCGATTATGGCAGGTATTATCATAAAATTGCGAATATTTTTAGGAAGAAGCCGTTGCTTCTGTTTCACTCCAGAATCTACCCATTTCCGGAGGTTTTCAGGAAGGCGTCGAAATTGCCAATCTCGTTCATTAGCTATGGTGACTTTGACATCTGTAGGATTGATGGCAGCGACAGCTTTAATAGCGTAAATAGGAGCACCGAGAGCATGAGTGGGAACATGCGCAGTCGCCACCGCTTGACCTGCAGCACGGGCGGCAAAGCGAGCCGCATTATCCTCTCCTACTTCACGAGCAGCCGCATGAGAATCAAGCGAAGCCTTGCGTATGTCAGCCATATTAAACTCACCCGTACGTGCCCATTCCCGGCATTTTTCGATTGCTTTTCGAGGACGAGGGTCTTCTGGATATTTTTCCTCAAAGAAAGGCAATACGTGCTCAGCACAATCTGCCGCCCAAAGAGCCAGGGCCTTATGATCGTTTCTGTTAAAGAAAATCCAAAATTCCTGATGTGTGTTCATATATCTCTTTTTGATCTCTTCCAGGATCTTCCCGCCCAAAGGGCGACAGGAGCAATTCCTGGCATGTTCAATGTGCCATTTGACTCTTTGATCCAAGGTCGGATTTTTAGGCATTTTATTTTTCGAATGCCATTCAGTGTTTTGAAAACTCTCGAATTCTAAACGTGGAACTCGCTGTCCTGTTTCTTGGGAATGTGATGCAGTTTCTGACATGTCTGTAAGGGTATCGCCCCGATTTCTACGTACACTTACGCTAAGGTTATTCCACTTTTTATTCATTCTGATATTATTGAATCCATCCACTTATTAATTTTCCTGTAAAATACGAGATGGTTATTACAACTACAGCAAGGGAAACATGCTCGATAACAAGTTTGATCGCGCTTTCATTCTTTAATTTTGCGATATAAATATTAAGTGCAACTATAAGCAATATCCCCCAGACAATATCAACAATAACTGCAACCCCCAGCTCATAAATCAAAATCGGGACGGCAAAAGTCAGTATAAAACCGCAAACTCCGAGAAATGTGAAAAAGGTTGTCATCCACACTTCCCTTGCACTATGTTTAGCTTTTCCGTTCTCTAATTCAGCCTCCTCAACAACATGGAAGCCGGCGGCATCTGCCATTCCGTCAGCTATTGCCATGACCACGATCCCTGCAAATACCGCCAATCTTGAAGAAGTGGCTTCATGCAAGCCAACGATCATCCCAAGAGCTGTGATCACTCCCGAAGTTATTCCAAAACTGACCCCTGTCACCAGTTGATTCGGGTATTTGCTATTCATTTTATATCATCATAACCTCTTTGTGATATAGATTCTTGGATTTCAATTCCATTTCTTATAATACCAATTAATTTCTTCCATTCTACAAAAGACAGCAATCCCCCTGCAACTACAAACGCTATACCCACAAGAATAACCTTCGCTTCAAGCTGGAAAAGCATGAATATGCTGAATAATATGCCCAAAATCGCAAGTATCGGGAACTTCCTATGCTAAACGGTACCCTGAATGGTCTTACAGCTTGCAGCTCCTTGAATCTCAATATAATCAGGTTGCCACAAATGCAATGTCACCTGCAAAAACAAAAAGCAGCGATAGTATCAAAGTAATTATCGCCACCCATGGCGTTCTTCTTGAAAAATGAACTCTTGCAAGAATACTGGGAAGGTGCAGGGAATCAGCCCCCATTGGCATTTCCAAATAATCAACCTTCCCTGGATATAATGACTGAAAATAGTGACTGAAAAACTGCAGGCATAAGATAATAAGATGTTATAGCACTAATTGACCATTTGTTTTTATCAATGAAATTAATAGGATTTAGAAGTCATGGATTCTGAAAAAATTGAACCGCGGATGAATGCCGATGAATGCAGATTGAATGCTTTATCAAGGAGGCAACTTTTGAATTTAGCAATGTTCGTGGAGCGGTTTTTTTCATGATGGATGATCCGGTCATTGCAGCTTCTCGTGGACTGGAATGGTTAAAAGAACAGGAACAGGAAACCATCAAGGACATATCACGCTCCATCCAGGCATTGGCATTATGGAATAAACCCGCATCCTTTCTGATCGAAAAATTGTTATCCCTCAAAAAAGATGGCTACTGGGAAACGCAAACTCCTCTTACTGATACGGCAAGAGCATTCATTGCTCTATGCAAACGCGGGAAGGTACAACACGAAACAATCAGCTGGATACAGGAACAGCAGCGCGATGATAACTGGAACAACAGTGAAATTGACACAGCTTATGCTCTCATGGCCCTTGGAGAGTGCGATATAAAAAATGAAAACGGGTGCAATTGGCTCGTTAGCAATTATGGGAAGAAATGGGAACATCCTGGAACAACATCGTTGATAATCACGGCACTGTCTATCCAGGACAAGGAAAAATATCGCGATTTTATAAAAGATCGTGCAAGGTGGCTGCTTTCAAAAAGAGAAGATGGGGGCTGGACATATATCGCAACAAGCAACCTTGTAATCCAGGCTTTGATCCTTGCAAAGACAAAGGATGAGGATATCGCGCCGTCAATCAAATGGCTTCTTGGAAAACAGCAGGAAAACGGAAGCTGGAACGATATAATTTCAACCACTTTGTCATTGATCACATTAAAAATGTACCTGGATAAACTTAATAGCATTTCAAAGAAATGAAGGGGCAGGAAAGATAGTCATGAGTAAAAAAGCAGCAGTAATAAAAGGCGATGGCGTAGGACCTGAACTTGTAAACAGCATGCTCAGGGTGGCAAAAGCGGTCGGTACAAAAGTCGAGTTCATAATGTGCGAAGGCGGAGAGCAATGGTGGAAAGAAAACGGGGGAGATTCCCTGATCCCCCAGGAAACATATGATATTCTTGGCAGTACAGATGCTGGTTTTAAGGGCCCCACGACCACACCGGGCGGCGCAGGCTCACCAAGGAGCGTAGCCGTATCGATCCGCCAGAAGTTCAATCTCTACGCCAACGTCCGCCCAATCAAATCTTTTCCAAATACCCAGAAACCTCTTGGTGATGTGGATTTTGTTTGTGTAAGAGAAGGCACCGAAGGCCTGTATATCGGAAAGGAAGTCCAGTTGACAGATGATGTTTTTATCGCCATTCGAAAGATCACCCGGCCTGCATGCCGAAATGTTGCAAAGTACGCATTCGAGGAAGCCGTAAGGAGAGGCTGGACGAGCGTGGTGGCAATTCATAAGAGCAATATCCTGAAACAGACTTGCGGCACGTTCCTTGAGGAAACAGAAAAAGTCTCAAAGAATTATCCGGGAATCGAGCTTGAAGAATATCATATAGATAACATAGCCCAGCAGCTCATCAAGAACCCACAGATATTCAACCAGAAAGTCCTGCTTTCAACCAACCTATTCATGGATATCCTGAGCGAGGAGTGTTCTGCTCTTGTGGGAAGTATCGGGCTCATTTATTCGGCAAATATCGGTGATAATTATGCGATGTTTGAGCCTGCTCACGGCTCAGCGCCAAAATATGCAGGACTTGACAAGGTAAATCCTGTGGCAACAGTGCTTGCTGGCGCGTGGCTTCTTGATTATTTGGGCGAGAAAAAGAATTCCGAAGCTATTTTTGAGGCAACGGAAAAAGTGATCTCCGAAGGCAAATACCTGACTTATGACCTGGGAGGGAGCGCAAAGTCAAGCAAGATGGTTGATGAGATAATCAAGAAAATGAAGTGAAAAATTATTTTTTTGGTCTTATTCGCAACCCATTTTCACCGCCACATGTAAATGGCTCGATCTCAACTTCATTTCCATCTTTGAGATCTAAATTTTCACATATTGCGATCGGTATGGCAATTACCAGGTTCTTACCTGACTTTTGAAGTTTTACTACTTCACCCATATTATCACCTTTTTATTAAGATATTCTAGCTTTAACCCGAATCATGTGACTGGATGCGCTTCATCATTAATGGCATTATTCCATGCTTTGCGGTCTTTTTTGGTTCTCCAGGAAGACCGAACATCGGCATATCAGGGGAGCCAAAAAACTCATTCTCCCACCTGTCCTTTATTTCCTTGAATATTCTCTTATAAGCAATACAGTGCGGGTCAACGCCCTTTATTTGGCCATTATGAGGCGCCATGGCATTGTACGGACATCCTCCCCTGCAGAATTTGATGTTGCTGCATTCTTTGCAATTCTGGTCTACATAATCCTTAAATTGGAACATTTTCTTCCAGGCATCGGACTTTGCAAGATCTTCTTTTCTGGGATGATCTAAAACATTTCCCATTACATATTCAGGCATGCCTATGAAACGATAACATGGATATATGCTCCCGTCAGGTCCCACCGCAAATGTATCTCCCATACAATCAACGAAGGTACAAACGGTGCCCCGACTTGTGAACATGCATTTGCACAGGTGATCAATATTCATGATCTCGATCTTGCCCATGTTTTCCAGGTATTTATCAAGGAGATAAACCAGCAATTCCCCATACTCTTCCGGGGAAAGTGCAAATTTTTCTGGGGTCTCATCACGAATTGAAGGAAGTGCAGGATGTAATTTCAGGGTTATGCCATTCTCCAGGAAAAAATTAAAGATCTCCTCTTTCTGTTTTACAGAATGGGATGTGAATGTACAGATAAAGCTCACCTTAAGACCATTTTCCCTGGCAATTTTATATCCACTCATGGTTTTATCGAAGTATCCTTTTCCCCTCTGGAGGTCAGTAAGTTCCTTTGGGCCATCAAGACTGGAACCGATTGGAATATTATACTCTGCAAGGACCCTGGCCATTTCAGGGGTCATTAACCAGAGATTGGACTGAAGTGCAAAAGCCGGTTTAATGTGACTGAGGTTCTTAGCCAGTAATGGCAGCGCTTCACGGTAGAAATCAACACCTGCCATGAGAGGCTCGCCGCCGTGGAAGGTAAAGGTAACTTGATCGGACCGGAAATCCTTGAGCCATTCAACTACTTCTTTGATGGTTTCAATGCTCATTATTGGGGAGCCTTTATCGGAACTCCAGCAATAACTGCAATTAGCGGGACAGCTTAAAGTTGGGATCAGCATTACGTGAAAAGCCATATGACATCATGATTTAGCGATTCTTTAAAGTATTAATAGTTTTGCTGCAATTTTCCGTATGATCCGATATGAAAACCTTATATACAAACTGAACAGTATGTTACTCTATGGTAAGCTTCATAAATAGAAGGAATGAACTCAATTTGCTTGAAGATATTTACAATTCACATGCTGCTTCCCTTGTAGTGATATACGGCAGGCGCAGGGTCGGGAAAACCGAATTGGCCCTCGAGTTCATAAAAAGAAAAAAAGCCCTTTACATTTTTATTGAGACAAAGCCGGAAACATTGATACTAAAAGATATTGAAGAATCGTTTGGAGATGTCCTTGAGATAAGACCCCGGATTGAAAACTGGGATGATCTATTTGATCTCATTTTTAAATATAAAGAGAAACTGGTCATTGTATTTGATGAATTCCAGAATCTGGGAAAAGTGAATCCGGGAATATTCTCAAAATTCCAGAAATACTGGGATATGAATCACAAAGAATCCCAGCATATGTTTCTTATTATAGGTTCATACGTTGGATTGATAAAAAAGATATTCATAGATAGTAAAGAGCCATTATTCGGAAGGGCGACTATGCTCTTTAATCTTCGTCCTTTTAATTTTCTTGAAAGCTTTAATTTCATGAAAGTATTTTTTGATCTTGAAATTGAAGCTGCATTAAAGTTCTATTTCATATTCGGAGGAGTGCCAAAATACATTCTTCTGGCAGGTCAGATGGGAACAAAGGATCCTATTGGAACATTTAAAAAATTGTTCATAGAAACTGAGATCCTTTCAGAAGAGGGAAAAAATATACTCGTTACGGAATTTGGTTCAGAACACAGAAGTTATTTTTCAATACTGGAAGCCGTATCCTCAGGAAATGCCACACCGAAGGAAATTTCAGATTATACAGGATTACAGCCCGGAGCTGTATCAAAATACCTTCATGAACTTGTTAATCATTATGAGATAATAGTTAAAGAAGAACCAGTGGTAATGAGCCGCAAAAGGGATAGCAGGTATTTCCTGAAGGATAATTTTTTTAATTTCTGGTTCAGGTTTATCTTCAAAAATGCACAGGTCCTCAAGATCAATCCTGAAAAGGCTTATAATCTCATTATGAAAGACCTGAATTCATATTTCGGTAAGGTTTTTGAGGGTGTTGCAATTGAGTTTTTGATCGAAATGAATAAAAAGAATACGATGTCTATTGAATTTATGGAACTTGGCAGATGGTGGCACAGGACAGAAGAGATCGACATAGTGACTTTGAACAAAGATAAAAATGAGATATCTTTTTTCGAGTGCAAGTGGAGAACAATGGATGAGACAGAAGCAATGAATTTATTATCTAAATTAGAATATAAAGCAAGTCTTGTGAATTGGCATAATAATAGTCGAAAAGAAAGATATGGTATTATCGCCAAAAACCTTACCGGTAAAGAAAAATTGAGAGAAAATGGCTTCCTTGTGTTTGATATTGAAGATATGATGTCAATATATTTGAATCAAGGAAATTAGCTTTGTTGAAATCAAACGGGCTGGGAGGGATTTGAACCCACGGCCGTCGGATTAAGAGTCCGACGCTCTGCCTGTCTAAGCTTTGATGGAATCAAAGCTTCAATATATCTCCAGATGCTGGTTTCTTGTGCCTTTGCGTTTTCTCTCAAAACACTGTGTAAATTCTTTGGTATTAATACGTGTGTATATCCGGTTTTTGTCATAATTGGATATTAACACCCAAACACCATGAATATTGCCCTGTTGCTAGCCGATGTGGTTATATGGATTTCAGGAAGACGGACTGTAAATTAAGAGTTTTTAAGATTTAATTGCAAAATAGAAGAAAATGAAAACAATATGAAAGAATATGGAGGAATATGGGAACTCTGCTACTAATATGGAAGAATATGAAACCTTATTTTGCCTGTCGTTCTAATATCAATGGACTTCCCCTATGTCTCTGAGGCGCTAAGAATGGGTCGAAGAAAGGGAAGTCCATTGATATCTTTCAAGGTTTATGTATTTATATGAAATTGTGTAATAGTTGTGATACTCTGATTGCAGTAAAGATGCTCATGCAAATAAGCATTATAATTATGATTGTTAATATATATTTCGAAAACCTTATTTAGTAGAAAAGCGTTATGGAAATTGGATAGGAGGGAGAGAACAAAAATCTTTCTTTTATTTTAGGTATTGAAGCAAGACGGCAGGTTTGGGGAGTGGGGTTATTAGGTTAAAAAAGATATTTAACCCGCCATCTTACATCGACAACCTATATCCGGACACATTACTTAAAGTTTCCGGAATTATTCTGGGTTATTTTCCCCTTCCATAATTTATATATTCTCTGGATATTATTTTAATTATCAAGCCAAGGTGTAAAGAGTGATGGGGAAATCAGAATTGTCTATAACTAAAAGTATCCTAAAAACTTTAGGTCTATTGCCATTTAACTTTAATTTTTATACTTTTTTTTAGATAATACAATTAAAACTGATAAAACTAACCCTAATGCTGGAATAACAGGGAGTGAAAATTTATGGTAAATTACCAAAGAAGTTGTTGCAGACTCGATAAAACTGTATCCAAAGTATAGAAAAGATGCTATAATGCCTGGTTGCAAATTTTTTAGAAGGAAATATACAATTACAATATCAACAAGGCTATTTGCCAATAAGTAGATAGCTGCCGGCTTACCACCCAATTTAATACCAAAGAAATAAGACTCTGGGTTTATATAAGCTATCATAATTTGACCTAATGAAATTACCACTAAAATAAGAATTAACAGATAGACTAAATTTTTATGAGTACCCATATTTAAATAAAATAAAAATTAAACATAAAAAATTAACTCCAGCCCGTATACCGCCAAATTTTACTCATACTTGGGTTTTTATCTAAAGTGTCCATAGCATGGTTCCATACGTTGCTTACGTAAACTTTAGTAACATAGTTGCGTGTCTTATCACCGTGTTGTCCCCACCACTCTGCATATGTTTTATCGTTATCCCAAATATCATCGAAGTATATTATACCATTTTGCACCGTAAAGCTCTCTATATCCTCAATTCTACCGTACCATAATTTTCTCCAAGCATCATAAATTGCATCTGTTGCTGGGTCTGGATGGTCCTCATCATAGAAATATAATGTGTACTTAGCATAGTTTGTTGTGTACTGGATAGAGACTTTGTAGAGACCGTTACCTCCATTTACACTGTATTTTTTTCCCGCACTATCTGTACCGCTCCCTCCATTTACCTCAGGGGAAACTTGTACCCACCAATATATTGGATAAGTAACAGTGTTACTTAATGATAAATAGGATAAGGTAGAGGTATGATCAGCATTTTTGTCAACCTGAACAATAGTTGGCTCTATTATCAGCTTAGATGTGTTCTGAGTATCCAGATCATAATCTTGTGAAATTTTACTTAGATGTTCTCTAACTATTAGATACTTAAAGCCTTTTCTTTTATCCCTATCCAGCTTCTTCCCCGTAATGTTTTCTAATTCATCTATAATGAGCTCTAAGTTTTTTCCTTGTTTTTTTACCAGATATTCAGCAAAGGTATTGAGGTCCTGCGAAGACCGATCTTTTTTCTCGGCTAAATTTTTATGTACCTCTGTATCTATCGGTTTAAATAGGACTTTTATTTTTTCACTGTTATCTTGTGTTTTGGATGCAGTAACTACTCCTCCGATTAGGAGCACTAGCACTATCGCTACCACCGCTGCTCTTAAATTTTTTTTCCAACTTTTCTCCTTCATATCTTATTTCCTCCTCTGGTATCTCGATTTGCTAAGGCAGTGGAATTTTATGTCCTTTCATCTATTCTAACTGAAAATTGATAAAAAACAGAGAATAGTGCCTCCATTAGGATATTTCATAAGTCCACACTTCCTACCATCTATTTTAGATGAATCCCTTAGGTAAATACCTTTTGGCGGCCCTATTAGCTCTTGTACAATGGTTTAGCAAAATCGAAGTTAAAGAGCTAATATGTTTACCGTTTCATTAACTTCTATTTTCATTAGAATTCCTTTAGATTCGCATCGAAAATCTACCAGCATCCGCTCCCTTTAATTTATATACTACCAGAAGTATCTTAAATATCAAACTTTATGGAGAGGAGTGAAAAAAATGTCTGAGGATAGAAGTCCGGATAGAGGGGCAAACGAAGAGAATAACGAAAGCGTTAGCGAGAAAATAATAAGCTATGGCAAGGAAATAATCAAAAAGGTACAGAGTTGGGATGGCAAGGTATCAAGAGCACAAATCTGGGCCATGATAATTTTTGGCCTTCTCTTTTTTACTCATTGGTTCTTTTATATCCAGTATCCTCTCATACCTTGGTCTTTTTCTTATTGTAGCCGGCCTCTATTTGGGCTTAAGACCCGGAGGGATTTTAAGAAAAGAACAGGTCCTGGATAGCTGGAGTATCTTAATTGAGAATGGTCAGGGCAGATTCAATGAAGTTTTTCAGGATACTGAGAATTTCATCACGGAAAGCAAAGCCCCCGATACTGAAACAAAGAGAAAAGAGCTTGCACCAGGAGTAATCGGAAGTATGTTTGGCGCAAGAAGAAGCTTCCTGGTGATCAAAGACCAACGAAGCCCCAGCCTTCGTCCTTATCAAATCTTCGTTAACGCCAGAGACTACGGCAACAATCTTGATGTCTCTTGGTACTTAACTTATAGACCATCCATTTTAGAGGCTTTGCTCTCCGTGTTCCGTTCCAGAGGATCATCTATTGCATTAACTGAGCTTGATCTCTTTGAACTAGAGGATTTAACCGCCTTTACTACCAATTGCCACCATTCCACTTTGAAAGCAGTGGGAAAGTTGATGCTTGCTCTTAACCAAGATCCTTCAAAGATCGACCGGAAATCAAAGGGTTTCCTTGGCATATCCTAAATGTGGTTCTTAGACTGGATTCTGGGAAGTAAAAAGGAAACTCGGACCGAAACAGATGAAAAGCTAACAGAATCGGAGGAGACCACAGACCTGCCGACAGAGGATGTCTTGGAATTAGGCTGGTACTGGAGCGAGAACAAAAATGAACTCCAGATGGCAAAGATCAAGGAGAAAGACAGGCGTACCCATCTTTATGTGATTGGCGCATCAGGCGCCGGAAAATCCAAATTTCTGGAGTCTTTAATCAGACAGGACATCCTAAACAAAAAAGGCTTCGGCCTTATCGATCCTCATGGCGACTTAGCAGAAGAAATCAAGGGCTTTCTCGCTATGGTTTTACCAGAGGAAGAAGCAGAAGAAAGAGTAGTTTACATTGATCCGGCAAACGAAGAGTACACCATAGCTTTCAACCCTCTGGAAAAAATTGAGGGCGTTTCTTCAGCTGAAATAGCAGCTGAGCTTATTGAAGCTTTTAAGAAAATCTGGTATGACTCCTGGGGAGCAAGAATGGAGGATTTACTTCGAAATACTCTGATTTCTCTCATTGAATCCGAACTCACTCTGGTTCATCTCCCTCGATTTCTCACAGACGAAGATTTCAGACTGAATATCTTGGATAAAGTAAAACACCCCATTACAAAGCAATATTTTACCCGTTTCAATAACCTCTCCCCTAAAACCAGGGACGAATGGATGGAATCAACCTTAAATAAGGTTAATGCCTTTCTCTCGGACGATAGATTAAGGGATATGTTCTCCTTTAAGAAGTCCTCCTTTTCTTTAAGGGAGATAATGGACGACAGTAGAATCCTTCTTCTAAAGCTTGATAGGGGAAGGCTTAAGGAAAACGCTGATCTGGTCGGCTCTCTTTTTATGACCAAACTAAAGCTTGCCGCCTTTTCCCGCTCTGGAGTCCCTAAGGAACAGAGGGTACAATTCTACCTTTACATTGATGAATTCCAGAATTTTGCCACTAAAACTTTTATCGAGCTTCTTTCTGAAGCCAGAAAATACGGCCTGTCCTTGGTATTAGCCCACCAGAACCTCTCTCAGTTGCCAAAGGATCTTCAGGATTCTATCCTCACAAACTGCGGTATCCAAGCAAGCTTCAGAATTTCAAGAAGAGACGCCAAAACAATGGCCAAGGAGTTTTTTGAAACTACCGGCACTGAGGTCAAAACCTTTTCAATCTCCCCGGAATCCAGCAATACCCAATTTTATTCTTACCAGGAAGAGTGGGAGAAATATTTCCAAGAACTCCAATCTCTGCCAAACAGAGCATTCTATGTTAAGCATAAGATAGAGGGCGGGATAATCCCGCTTAAAACAGATAACGTTGCCCCTTCTTATGAACTGGCAGGGGTTAGTAAAGAAGCATATGATGAAATCCTTGAAGATTACCACTTTGGACTGAAATACCTTAAACCCCGAAGAAAGCCACAATTGATAGAAACAAAAGAAAAAGGCAAAAAATCCGAAATCAAAGAGGCAATAGAGGTAAAAGCTGAAATCCCACAAAGCGAAACAAGACCTGAGCTTAAAAAATCAAAAGCCTTCGAAGAGATTACAGCCTCTCTTACCCCTCTGGAAAAAGCAATGCTCTGGGCAATTGGCACTGGTAATTATCTGGCTTCGGAAATCTATGAGGAAGCAAACAAGAAATTGAAATCCCTGGGAGCCTCGACTAGCAATTACTCCGAGTTCAAGAAGAAATTCTATGAGCTCTCCAAACTTCCTCCTGAAGGCAAGGGACTGATTGAATTTGTAAAAAGAGGAAAAAGTTTCTGCTACTGGCTCTCCCAATGGGGAGAAATCGCCTTTGCCGAGAAATTCGGCATTCCTTCTGACCGGGCGATAAATGAACTTGGAGGCGGAGGAAAACTGGGTAAAGCGGTCTCCTTGGAACTTATTAAAAACTGGCTTGAGCCTGAAGACTATAAGGTAAGGAAAGAAGACCTCGTTGAAACTGACTTAAATATCAGTGAGAGAGGGTATACTGACCTTGTCGCAGAAAAGGACGGCCAGATCCTTCGAATTGAGATTGAACACCGCACAACAAAAGACCAAATTGAGAAAAATATCCGAAAAAACCTTGAGTACTCGGATACTCTATATGAAATAGCCAGTGACGAGACAGCTAAAAAGAAACTGATTCAGGTTGCTTTGAAAACGATGTTTCGGCTCAGGAAAGAGAAGCCGGATAAGGAGTTGATGGTAAAAATTGCTACGATTGATGAATTGAAGAAAAACGGTTTCAAGGTTTGGTTCGATGTAGGGAATAGGTGAGAATAAGCGAAAAATACTTCAGAAACCCAGCTAAAGTAAATAACTATGTCATATAAGGAAACGGATACAGAGAGTTTGATAAATGAGATGATATCTCTTAATCTGGATGTTCCGCCAGACCTTGCCCAAGAGATAGCCTCAAAGGAAGATGCTATAATTTATTTAAAGCGCATACTTCAGGATGATAAATACTGGTATCAAGGCGGACCAGGAGATGCATGGGCACCGATTCATGCCATTCACATACTACCTCTAATAAAAACAAAAGAGGCTCTTGAGCTTTTGCTTGATATAATGATGGCTGAGAAGGATGCTTTAGGTGATTGGATCACAGAGAGCATGCCAACTCTGCTTGCTGCCTTTGGTGAAGATGCGGCAGAGCGGCTGAAGGAATATATTCTCGATGAAACGCTTGACCTATATATTCGCAGTTCAGTCGCCACTGCATTGAACGTCATCGCCCACCAGTATCCTGCTAGAAAAGAGGACATAAAAGCATTCCTATCAAAGCTTTTAGAGGATACAACTGACCCGACATTTGCTGCATTTCTTGTAGACGAACTGCTTTCATTCAAAGACCAGAACCTCCTGCCTCAGGTGCAAAAAGCATTTGAAGACGAAAGAATTGATACAGAGGTAATAAGTCAAGATGATGTGGATTGGGTCTTCAATCTGCCAGAAGAAGAGCAAAGCTATTTCAAATTCATGACAAGCCCGCTTGAGCATTTTTCTAGAGAGAATATCAGCTACCTCAAAAAGATCTCTTATCCGGAGAAAAAAACTCCCGATAAAAAGAAAGAGAAGAAAATAGGCCGTAATGCCCCGTGTCCTTGTGGAAGCGGCAAGAAGTATAAGAAATGCTGCTTAATGAAGGGAAAATAGTCGTAAGCAGTCGAGGTCATAAAAATGTGTTATAGCAGAGCAGTTTTAAAGACTGATTTAAGGTGAAAAGCGAGTAAAATCCGCTTTTGTAATCGCAAAAATGCTATAATTCTGTAACTCTAATTCTATAGCCTAAACTTTTTTGAATAACACTTTATCATCTTTATCAAATATGGTAACTGAATACCATCCCACATTTGCATCTCGTATGTTTTCATTAAGAATAATTATTCCTTTACTATTGTTAACCAACTCAGTTACTTCATCTTTGCCTGCAAATACCACGGTCACTTTATAAGCCCTTTTTAATATTTGATCATCGTTGATAATAACTGTTACAATCTGAATTCCAGTTGCTGTACCACCAATTGAAACTGGAGTAAAATCAGAATTGTTTTCCCAGGAGATTTGAGAAAAAGACATTTTATCGTTATCATCAATTGATAAGCGATAAATTCCCATTTTCAATTGAGTTTCATACAAAATTACTGTAAAATTTTCAAAAGTCCGAATTGCTAAGAGTGTAACATTTTTTTCAGCAAGGAACTGGTTTATTTGAGATTCAGAAACGGTTTTATATGTTTTCTGAGAGCTATGGTTTTTCTGTGCACTGTAATCATTCTGTATGTCATTGTTTCTCTGTAAGCATCCTGTAATTAATAAAGAAAATATTATTAATGTAAAAAATACTAACTGTAAGCTTTTCATAACATTTGCTTTTCTTTCCATATAGGTTTACCTTATAGATTGATTTTGATTATTCTCCATATACACATATTCTTTCCGCTTCGATTCTTCATTTCTTATGATTAAGAGGTAAAGAACGATTTTTGTCTCCATTCCATGCTACTGCATAACTCAATCGTTCAAAAAACGTTACCATTATTGATGAACTCAAACAGAACGGTTTTAGGTAATGGTTTGGAGTGGGGAATAAGTAAGTTCTTTTAACCTTGAAAATACGGTTGAGTATTAAGTCAAAAAAATGGTTATAGAGATAAGATAAAACGAGATAAAAATAAAACAGAATGGTTTCAAGATGGGTTTGAGGTGGGGAATAGGTAAGAAGTTTTATAATATACATTATTCAAATGTATATTATGTTAATATATTATTCCAGTAGAAATAAAGGGGTCTTAATATACCTTTATATGAAAAGGCAATCTGACATACTCAATCTGAGAGAAAGATTGCAGAATTAGAGAAACGGCTGGCTGTGGCTTTGCCTGACCAGTTTTAAATAGTGGTATGAAGTGGAAAATGAGTAATTGAAATCAACCAAAAGTTGAGGAAAATCAGATAATTTATGAAAATGAGAGAATATTTGATTAATTTTCAAAGCACGAATTGGAAAAATCTTGCTCCAAGTATTCGACACAAAGGTTATTCGACATTTGTTATAGTTTCTACCCTGACCTCCTCGATACTGCAGATCTTTTTATTCTATATTTCTACATTTATTTTTATAAAGATTTCTAATATTATTTTCTCCCCACTATCCTCAGGTTTGCTCCTTCGATCTCATATTCAAGCCAGGGAGTGGGTTTTGATGATAGGCCAACCACTCTTATAAAATTCTTATCATTTTCCGTTTTAATTTCTATCATACCCTCGAACAGTTGTTTTAATGTCGCTATCGTCTGATTGTCATGCATGCCGCTTTCTATAACGTATATTCCAAGAGATCCGGTTGATTTTATGCGTCCTGTAAAAACATGGAGGAACCTGAAAATCGTTTGAATATTTGAATACATTAATATTGTTGAGAGTGAATTGATATGAAGTTGAATTTTCTGGTTATTCTTTTTCATCAAGAATTCCTCAAAAAACTGACTGATTCTCACTCCAATTCCTGTAAGATCAACCGGGCTGCTTGCTATTTTAATATTTTCATTCTCTGGGA
Organism: Candidatus Methanoperedens sp.; assembly: GCA_049301735.1. GTDB lineage: Archaea > Halobacteriota > Methanosarcinia > Methanosarcinales > Methanoperedenaceae > Methanoperedens. The sequence continues at coordinate 1,285 of JBAQLI010000157.1, read as the reverse complement.
CCGTACAACCTAATGTTTTGCTGACACAATCAATTATACCGATTCTGTCTAAAGGCAAATCCAATTTATTTTCTTTGAACCATTCTAAAATGTGAGGCGCTGATTCACGGGTGGTGACCGTAATAACCGCATTTTCATTTTTTACGGCTCCATGATACATAATGTAGTTCAGAATGTCTTCTTTTCCGCACATGGGAGGGCCTATTAACATGATATTCGAGTTTTTCCGTATGCCCTCGGTTGCATCATCCAGTTCTTTAATTCCAAATGTATAATCACTCATCGTTTCCTCCCTAATAATATTGATATATGTTAATTTTATTATATCTTCTAATCATAACATTCAACTTTACAGTGTTTGGATATTTTCAATTTTTTATCAATCTCTGTGCGCTCAATAATATCATAAAAAATCAATACGATACCAATGATGCTATTTCCGTTAATCTTGATGGTTGAACCAATAACATCAACAGGTATTTTCATGCCTTCCTTTGTTACCAATATTGTATGATCAGCCAGACCGTAGAACGCATCTTCTCTAATTGCTTTTTTTACAGGGTCTTCTGTTTTTATATTCGTTTCTTCGTTATTAATATTAAAAATGTCTGCCAGAGGTCTCCCTGAAGCGTCTTTTTGTTTCCAGCCCGTCAATGCCTCTGCCATCGGATTCATAAGTCTTATGTTTCCTTCCGGATCCGTAGCAATCACTGCATCACCGATGCTTTCAATTACTGCAATAAGCCATTGATTTTTCTCTCTCAATCTCTTTTCGCTCTCTTTTAACTTCTTTTCCATTTCATGTTTGTAGAGAGCAATCTCAATAGTAATCTGCAATTCTCTTTCTTTGAATGGTTTAATCAAATATCCGAAAGGCTCTGTTATTTTTGCCCTCTGGAGTGTTTTTTCATCAGCATAAGCGGTAAGGTACACGACTGGAATATCAAAAAGAGAATGTATTTGTCCTGCGGTTTCAATCCCATCCATCTTGCCCTGTATTACGATATCCATCAGAACAAGATCAGGATTATTTTCTTTTATTTTTTTGATAGCTTCTTCGCCTGAGGATACTATTTCTGGAACATCATATCCCATCGCCTTCAACTTTCTTTGTATACCTTCGGCAATAATGATTTCATCTTCAACTATCAATATCTGTTTTGCAGTCTTCATTTTATCCCTCTGAATTTAATTTGAAATTCCGTTCCTATATTTCTATTTATATTAATTTCACCATGAAGTTGATTTTCTGCCAGTATTGTGACCAGATGCAAACCCAATGAAT
>JBAQLI010000156.1:0-25367 GCA_049301735.1 Candidatus Methanoperedens sp. | reverse complement strand
TTTGTATTCTATCTGTGTAGTGTATATACACTACAGAATATTTGACCGTTTATTATTCATTTTAAGAAAATAATAAGGATGCTGCGAAACACATAAATTAAAATATTTAGTTATATATTTAAAAAGTCACAAGTCTATCTTGACGCTATGGTTCTATTGCATAACGAACAGCGATTATCAATAAATGTGTTGAAAGTTTTTAATTTTATTTTGAAGTAAAGAAGCCGACAAATATAAAAAAAGTAAAAAAGAGATAGCTACTTGCTTCTCTTTCTTAAAACTACAGCCAACAATCCCGCTATGGCAAGAACGAACTCTAACCCTGGCGCTTTTTTAGTAGCCGCAGGTGCGGGAGTTTGCGTCTGGTTAGTTACTTCAACCCCGGCCGCAGGCGCTGTTATCCCTTTAACGCCTGAGATGGCAAACGGTGAGAATGCGTTGGTCTTTGCTTCATAGTACGTGAACTTCTCATCACTGTTCTTTTTATCAGTAGCAAGCGAGGTCCATTGTGTTCCGTCCCATCTTAGCATTACGATATCCGATTCTTTGAAACCTTTTGATGTTAGCCAGGAATTCTCAAGTTTGAATTTGATAACAGCTTCTTTTATGTTCTTTGGCACTGCAAAACCTGATGTGCCAACCCAGATATTGACGTATTTATAAACATCTCCGGGTGCATCATCTTTCACCAGTGTTGACCTGCTCTTAAGAAGCTCGACCTGGACATTTATAAGACCGGCATTGATATTGCTCGTTATCGCTACCTCGGAAACGGGCAGTTCCGGGGTCGTGAAACGAAATGACCTGAGAACATTTATGGATAAGACTTCCTCCCTGGTTTCTTTCTTCAGGACATTCTCAAAGGCTTCTGCAGAAATACTGGCTCCGCCTCCGGAGCCTCCATTGACGCTTCTATCTCCTCCGACAGTACAGGTATTTGTTGAAGAACTTGATACTGCCAGGTCCAGCCTGTTGTTTGTCCCTTTGCCTGCAACTGTTTGTGTTTTTGCGGTCTTGCCATCTACATTGAAAGTCAGGGTCTCACCGGAAACCACGCCTTCATCCAGGGGTACTTTTACCAGGTACGTAGAATCTTGTGTACTCGTTGTGCTTGCAACTACATTGCATGATGAATCAAGCACTGTGATCACCGCGTTTTGCTTTGTGATGCCATCAACTGTCACATAACCCCAGTATGAAGTCACAAGCGGTTCGGTGATTGCCTGGCCCAGGGGGACCAAAAACAATAGTATTATTAATAAAACATTTTTTTTCATTGTGTCACTCCAAAATAATAAAAAGTGTGGACTTATACAGTCCACACACAATCTCTTATTGCATATATCCAGTACCCTTCTCCCGAAACGATCTCTGTCAGATCGTTAAGAGATGTAGGCATGGCAGGGTCATACAATTCCCATGGGTCTGATGGGTTGCTGGTGTTATAACCCCAGACTACGGTTATATTGCTCGCCACCGATGACATTACCGAGACCGGCGATGTATCCGATGATGCATTTTGGAGAGCCTTCAGGTTCCAGCCTGCTGTCAGATTGACTGTGGATACTAATTGCCCGAGAGATGCATTTGAAGATTCTGCCAGGGTTACTGCATTATCCAGCAGCAGATTCGCCTCAACCGGGTCATGCACGCCCCAGCTTTCATCTGAATCAACCAGCTTGAGATTCCAGTATGCCTGGGCGATCTTATCAGCACTCACGTTCTTCGTACCCGGATAGAGGTTATATCTCGCCAGTGCACCCAGAACAATCGCGTTGGTGGTATTCCATTTTGCTTGTGTATCAGTCTGTATCTGTCCAATAACGCTTGCAATTGTGCCATAGTTTGTTCCGTCATGGCAGCCAGAGCATCTTGTTGTATTCTGAAGACCGGATTCATTCACAGCGAAACTATGTCCTGTTATCTTCTCGGAATCGTTCAGCAGGCTTCCTGTGGCATTGGTCTTGTTACGATACATATGGCAATCAATGCACTCAAAGTTCAGGTCGCTTGTCTGCTTCCAAGAGCCAACGAACACATCCTTTGCCGGGTAACCATGTGGTTTTATAGGCGTAGTAGAAGTGGAACTTGCCCAGCCGGGCCCTGTATTGCCTATTCTGATATTCGAATGACAGTTTCCGCATAGCTCAGTTGTGTTATCCATCGCAGTGTAGTTGGCCTGGTATACGCCGCTATTATTGATAGCGTCCCGATTGTACCATCCGTAAACCTTTCCGGTCTCATTGATCCAGTCGCCCATATCGTGGATGTTATGACAAACATTGCATACAATGCCCTTGAAGTCGCTGCTCAGTTGTACATTGGTTGTGTTTGAATCTGTCGCCGGGTTCCAGTCGAATGGCGAATGGCATTTGAGGCAAGAGTTATATCTTGATTTAGCGGTCCCGCTGGTTCCATTCAAATAAAAACTACTATTTGATGACTTGTTTATACTTGTTTCTTTATCATTGTGTGCGGTTGCCTTCCATTCTCTCTGGATCGGGACTATTGATAAGTTGCTTGCCGACAGGTTCTGGCTGCTTGTAGAATGGCATGTTGTTGCGCTTCCGCATGATTTATTCACATCGGCAAATGGATCATTAGCATGCAGCTTCATCATATCCCTGCCTACGGATGCATTTGCACCCTGCATGTGGCAGTCTATACAGGTTGCCCAAGAACTTTGTGCAGTGGTATTCCTTGAGTGCGTCAAATTGGCACCCGCGATCTGTGCCAGCCCATGTTTGTAATGACACATTGAGCACAGTACCTCCGATTCCGGACCTGTGACATTGATTGCTGAGTTGCCATAGGTTGTATCTTTTCTGCTATCGCTGCCAGCAAATAGCAGGCCAGACAGGAGGGTTTCAAATATATCAGTGCCTGCATCCCGTGAGGCAGTTGCATTAAAGTAGCTAAACTTCGCGTCAGAGATATTAGCCCATGTTTCGTTATCGTAATTACCGTTTGAGAATGTTTCTGCGTACTTGCTATCAGTCATATTATGTACATTGTGGCACACACCGCACGCCACATTTGTAGCGCTGGAACTGGTCACAGTTAAGTTCTTATAGCTATCAAACGGCGAGTGGCATGATAGCGAGCAACTGTTTGTTGATGCATTAAGAGGCGTTCCATGAGAGCCTGATGCCCAGCCCGTGACGTGACTGCTACCGGTATGACATTCGATACATAGATTTGATGAATAGTTGACAACGACCTGGTGCCCGTTGCCTGCTGGTTGATGACATCTCTCACAGCCGATTCCGGGCTCGACGAAGGTTCCGTTAATGCCTGGTAATGTGCCATTCAAAGTGATATTACTCCAGCCGCTTGTATTCCATCCAGTAGTATGGCAGCTTCCACAGGTGCCGTATGGTTTACCTGCGCGATAATTTATAAATTCCTTAGTATCAGTTTCATATGTATCATTCTGAGCAGGGGCATATCCAGTTAGGTTGAAATATACGAAAGCGAATTTTGAAACAATTACGTAGGATATGTTCGCCCAGCCAATTTCTGGAGTTGGAAGATTCATTGCTACAGCGGTTGTGTTATTTGTTAGCATAACACGGTGCATTGTGTTTGTCCAGTTATCGTATTTCGCCTTGTGGCAGTTTGAACATGTTGTTGAATTCAGATAAGTTGGGGTATCTGATAGTCTGGTAAAGCTGTTGTTCGTTACATTATCATGGCAGTTGAAGCATGCAGGCGCTGCCAATATCACAGAAGCCAGCGTTGTCGCATTATACCTGTGAGTACCATTGTATGATGAACCATTAGATGTTAAGCTCATATTGTAGGGATTTGGAGCACCACTTGGTGGCTGAATATGACAATAACCACAGCTCACAAGTGTAGTAGTCGGTGCTGAAATGCCATCAAATTTATGAATGTTGGCATAGATAGTACCATTAAAACTACCATTAGCAGTATGACATCCACCTTGACCACAGTTACTGCTGTATGAGGGTCTCGCGCTTCCAGTTCCTGCCAGCGCCAGCAGTATTATCAAAATTCCTATACCTATTAATATTCCTTTTCTCATAATTTTATCCTCCTTCATTTCCTTTAATCTCCTTTTTAGTTAGCATGATTTCATGACAAAAAAATATGGGGCATAAAGCCCCTGAATTCTTACTCATTCTTCTTCACCACCAGGAAATAGTATGCTGCAGCCCCGATGATCACAAGGATTATTAATACGATAATCCATGACGGGATACCTCCTGCGCTCGGTGTGGGTTTTCCTGTTGGTCCTGGTGTCGGTGTTCCGGCTGGAGTGGATGTTGCTGTGGCAGTTGGTTGTGCGCCTGTCTTTGCAACTATTGCAAATGGCGAGAAGGAATTTGTCCTGCCCTCAAAGTACGAGTAGGTGTCATCCTTTGACACGAACTTTGTCTCAAGCTGTATCCATTTGCTTCCGTCCCATTTCTCAAGAACCATAGCGCTGTTTTGAACGCTGTTCTCACTCATCCAGGAGTTTGCGACCCTGAATTTGATGAGAGCATCCTTGATGTTCTTTGGAGTTGCAAAGCCCGAGGTTCCGACCCAGATATTGGCGTTCTTGTACACAAGTCCCTCAGGCGGGAAGCTCACGAGAGTCGATGTATTCTTCAATACTTCTACAGATGCAGTGATAATCCCCAGACTGGTGTTGCCTGTTATATTGACGTACATTATGGGGTTCTTTTTATCAGTGAACCTGTAGGCAGTAAGAGCATCCTTTGATATCTGCATATCATATTTCTCGATCACATCGATATTGGATTGGTTCTCAGCTGATTTGCCTCCGCCGCCTCCTCCACCGCTACCGCTGTCGCCTCCGCCGCCGCTTCCACTGTTGCAGGATGTGCACGGGGTTGAGCCCGCGATTGGCGTGCCGGCCATTGAGTATAGTGAGAAGTGGTTCATGGTCACTGTGATGTAGTTACCGGTGGTATTTCTCACAACACTGCTGACTATCGGTCCGGGGTTGCCCGCAAGGTCGAGTTTACCCGAAAGATCAGTGCCGGACGCAAGCGGGAACCATACCTGGGTTCCGGTTGCATTGTTCCAGTACCAGTACATGATCAGGGTATTTTCATCTATTTCATCAACATCTGCCGCATCTCCATCTCCGTTCTTATCCAGATCCGAAAGATTATAGAACATGGTCAGCTTTACACTGCTAAGATTTCCGGTTAGATTTGCATCGATATCCACATATCTGCCAAGGCCATTTGCAATATTGCTTGCATTGAAATCGCTTGCGTTTATGCTGGCACTGATTGTTACTGTACCAACCACTGCAAAATTTCCTGCTAAAAGTTCTAAGTCTGTGCCTGTGCTGGTATTTGCGGTTAATGTATAATTATTGCCCGCTGAAATATTCACAGTTTCCACAAATACCGGCGATAGAACAGTGACAAAAATACTGGATAGATTGTAGTTATCGTATTCATCTTTAGCTGATATGGTAATATTCCGGATACCTTCGGTGAAGTTATTCAACACTGTGAAGTTGCCCTTGGATGCCCATGTATCCTTTAAGATCGAGTCGACAAACAGGCTTGCGTTTGTAATGGCGCTGTCATCGGTAATGCTGCCGGTTATTGTCCTGTCAAATATTGAGATATTTGTGTTGTTGCCCGGGAATGATACTGTGATGACCGGGGGCATGTTATCAACTACACTCAGGTTGAGATGTGTGTTCGTGCCTTTTGCATCCACCTCTCTTGTGGCGGCTATCGATCCGTTCACCTTGAAGGTCAAAGTCTCGCCTGTGACTACACCTTCATCTCCTTCAGTGCCGAGGTTGTCCCATGGCACCTGTATTATATAAAGACTGTTTGAATTGCTGGTGGCATTTGCTATTTCAACGCTGTCAGCGCCGTATATTCTCACAACTGCATTTGGCGTTGTGTTGTCAAGTATTTCCACAGTGCCCCAGTAAGAAGTCACCATTTCGGGAGGTAAGGAATACACAAAAGTTGTGGTATTGACAGAAGCAGTCTTGTTCACGTCAAGCGAAGTTGCTGTCACATTTACATATAATATATCTGCCGCAGCATTTGTCACATTGAGTGATAATATCTTCGAAGCGCCAGCAGTAAGGTTAACAGACGTGAGATTCACGGCTGCGACCGTCGCTGTGCCCGGATCTACTGTAATCGTGTATGTGTCGTCTGAGTCTCCTGTATTTGTCAGGTTAAGCTTGTATGTAGCATTTACTCCAGTTGTGGTTGAATTCACCAACACTGAAATATTAGTCAGGCTGACATTCAGGGTTGAGGCTCCTCCAACCGCAAAGGGTGAGAATCTGCTAAGATTAGCCCATACGTAATTTCCTGTTGTATTGACTCCGGCTGCATATAGTTTGGTACCATCATCAAGAGTGGCATTACATCCACCAAGTCCGGCACAGTCAAGCCGTACCCATGTATAATTAGTGTATCTGTATGCCCTCAGTGTGCTCTCGGCAAAATTTGAGGGAATATTTGATTCATTATAATAAGCCCTGAACTGGACATGGGATATATTTGTAAACCATGCGGAGTTATTGACTGAGATATTGTAATAAAGATCCGGTATAGCTCCTGAACCCATACTTGTTGTGCCTTCAGGTGGAGCTGCGGAGACTGTTACATTGAGTTCAATAGAAGGTGTATCGCCTTTTGTTTCCACGATCCATTCAAAGCCACCGACCGGTGTGTTAATGATACCCGAAGAATCGGAATTGCCCGATGGAATTAGTGGTATTGTATAAGTAAAGATTCTGGGAAGTATTTTGAGGCTAAGTGGTGTTGAGGAAAAACTGTATGTGCTGCTTCCCTGGCTGTAAACACTGGTTGTTGCGGTATAATCCCCGTCAAACATTCCGGATGTATTCAAGGTAATAGTATAGTTTATGTTGAGTGGTGCCGCCGTCCCCCGGCCATACCCATATCCATACCCATACCCATATCCGAAACCGTAACCTACACCATAATTGAAATCATATCCATAACCTGTTCCCTGCCCATAGTTACCTGTTAGCTGGTCTCCACCTTTTGTGACGCTAATTTCACCCGGGAAGGCATCCCCCAGGATCCCATTTCCATTTAGATCGAATGAGAAAGATCTCGATGAATTTCCTGACAAATTCAGATAAACTCGCTGCATAGGAACATATGCATCAGGACTGGTTAAATTCACCCATGTTGTGAAGGTGATGTTTCCTTCATCCCCAGCAGCCCCTGCCCTAACCGTTTCCTTATTTGCATATAATGTCACCATCAGGGCATTTGCTAAAGGCCCCGTTAATAGCAAGATAGCTACGATCACAATAATTACGCTGCTTGTTATCAACGATTTACTTTTAGTTTTTTTATCAACCACTTTGTTTCCTCCTTTAAATTATATTATTTAGATTTGTATTGAAAGAAAGGCATGAGGCATTTGGTTTTGGCGATGTTATCGCCAAAAATGATGACCAGTCCTTCTTTTTTTTATAATGCTCATGACTATGACAAACTATTTATATCTTGCTATTATTATGAGGATTATGATGAATGTTAATTGGCCTGATACAGAGGGAATATGATATCAATTATCGTACCAACATACAATGAAAGGAAGAATATCGAAAAGCTCATTCCCACGCTCTCAAGGGCCCTTGAAGGATACGAGCATGAAGTTATCGTGGTGGATGATAACTCGCCAGATGGCACTGCCCTGGCTGCTGAAGAACTTTCCAGAAGTTATCCTGTGAATGTCCTGAAGCGAGATGGGAAGCACGGCCTTGCAAGCGCGGTGGTTCTTGGCTTTAAGCATGCAAAAGGAAATATCCTGGGTGTTATTGACGCTGATATGCAGCACCCTCCTGAGTATCTTCAGGAGTTTGCCCTCCATGTTTCGAACGGATCAGATATTGCAGTAGGGAGCAGATACGTAAAAGGTGGAAAATTAGATGGCTGGAGCGGTTTCAGATCACTGGTCTCCTGGGGCGCAGTCATGATATCTAAACCATTAACAGGAGTAAAAGACCCTATGAGCGGATATTTCATGCTCAAAAGAAAGGTTATCGAAGACGTTTCGTTCAATCCAATGGGATATAAGATATTTCTTGAGATACTCGTAAAAGGTAATTACAGCAAAGTTAAAGAAATTCCATACACTTTCAGGAACAGAGAGGTTGGAGAAAGCAAGCTCAAAATGGATGAATATATTAATTATCTCCGGCTTCTGTATCATCTTTATGGATTCAAGTTAAGAAATATATTGGAAAGGAAGGGTAATGAAGCTTCCCGCAGCAAAGCTGCCGTGGAATCCATTGACGCTGAGGTTGCATTGACCATGCCTTATCCCAGCCGCAGCAGAGCTGCGAAGTGTAATGATTAATATTAATATTAATAGGATACTGGATGGAAGATAAACTTCTAAAACACGGCAGCATAATATTCTCAGCCTCGGTTATATCTTTTCTTTTTGCTTATGTTTTCCAATTCTACATGGCAAGAGCACTTGGACCTGAGAGTTACGGGATACTGGGATCGATGCTCTCTCTTCTTTATATTTTTGCGGTGCCAAGCAGTGTTATAACGACTACGCTTACCCAGGTCATATCTGAACACAAAGGAAGAGGAGAGTTCGGGAAAATAAGATCCATCTTTTTAGTGTCGATACGGAAGTTAATATATCTTGGTTTAATTATTTTTGTAGTGTTGATCTTGTTAAGCCCATTTATAAAAAATATATTGAACCTGCCTTCTGAGATACCCGTGATCATGCTGGCTTTTTCTCTTATTTTTATTACAGTTCTTCCTTCCCCAAGAGGGGTACTCCAGGGGATGCAAGAGTTTGGCAGCCTGGGATTCAACATGGCTATAGAAAAACCTGTTCTGCTCTTATCAGGGGCGCTTTTTATTTATTCTGGCATGGGGATCAACGGTGTATTATTATCTTATGGCGCCTGTGCATTTGTTGTTCTTGTTCTGGCATTACTTCCTCTTCGTTCCGTTTTAAAGGAAAAAAGTGAAAAGGTAAATATATCGGTCTATAAATATGCCTCCCCAATATTCATATTGATACTTTCGATCACGATCTTAAGCAGTATTGATATTTTTTTTGTGCGCAGCTATTTTTCTGCCGAGATATCCGGCTATTTTACTACATTAAAAATGCTGGGTGAAGTGCTTTATTTCCTGGCTGTTGCTCTTGGAGGAGTGCTTCTTCCAAAGGTAAGCGAGATGAAAACACTCGATAAAGCACATAGTTTTTTGCTGAAGAAAACCCTGACCTATTTCGGGATAGTCCTCATAGCAGTACTTTTTGCCTATGCGATCGCACCAGGGTTCATAGTTACTTTCTTTTTTGGAAAAAGTTATTCCTCCATCGCAGGTTACCTTGTATGGTATGCCCTGGCCATGGGATTGCTCTCTCTTTCAGTAATATTTATGTTCTATGATATATCTGTGAAAAGAACAGCTTTCAGATATCCCCTGATATTAATTACGTTCTTAGAAATATTTCTACTGATGATGTTCCATGAAACGATAGATCAGATCATAGGTGTGCAGATAGCAACTTTTTCTGTACTCCTTGCAACTGTAATAATTATTGGAAGAAGGTCAAGAAATGTCGAAATCAACATGTTTAAATAGTACATGTTATCATTATGACGATGAGGTTGCATGAAGGCAGTGATATTAGCTGGTGGTTCTGGAAAACGGTTATGGCCTGTGAGTCGTGAGCATTATTCGAAGCAGTTCATGAGCCTTGATCCAAATGGCTCGCTGCTTCAGCAAACAGTTGAGAGGGCAGCTCAATATGTTGAAGATATTTATGTGGTTACCAATGAGATCCAATATTATTATGTCAAGCATCAGCTTGATGGCAAAGTAAAGGAAGAAAACATAATCATAGAACCACTTGGAAGGAACACTGCTCCTGCGATAGCACTCGCTTGCACTCATATAAAGGAGATAGATGACGGAGGCAAGGTTCTTGTGATGCCCAGTGATCATTTGATCTCAAAGAGCTTTTTTGAAACAGCTAAAAAAGCAGAGGCATGCGCTGAAAGAATATGCCTTTTTGGGATAAAACCAACTCATGCTTCAACAGGCTATGGGTATATCAAGCCTGGAAAAGAAAATGGCTGCGGCTCAATAGCAGAAAAGTTCATAGAAAAACCGCCACTTGCGCTTGCAGAAAAACTAATGGAGGAAGGCTGCCTCTGGAATTCCGGGATCTTTTTGTTCGATGTTTCCAGGATGTTGGAAGAATTCGAATCGAACCTTCCACAGATTTATCAACATATGGGCTCTTCAAAAGAACTTATTGACAATTATCATGATCTTCCTAATATCTCCATAGATTACGGGATAATAGAGAGATCAAAGCAAGCAGTGGTATTCCCTTTTAGCGGAGAGTGGAAAGATGTGGGCTCATGGCAGAGCGTGTATGAGGTCTCGAAAAAGGATGGAAACAACAATGCATTGAAGGGAAATGTTACAGCCATGGATACAAAGAACTGCCTGATATGGAGCGAGGACAGGCTTACAGCAGCGGTGGGGCTTGAGAATCTTGTAGTCATAGACACAAAAGACGCCCTGCTTCTTGTGAACAGGACTCATACTGAGAAAGTAAAAGACCTTGTCGAGGAACTCAAGAAAAATAATTATGAAGAAGCTGTGCGGCATGTCAAAGTTCATAAGGACTGGGGTTACTACACAATCCTGGAAAATGGATCGATGTATAAAGTGAAGCGGCTATGTATCCTTCCAGGTAAATCCCTGAGCCATCAGTTCCACCACCACAGGGCAGAGCACTGGATAGTGGTTAAAGGAACGGCAAAGGTGGTAAAAGACGGGCAGGAGTCCTTTTTGCATGAGAATGAGAGCATTTATGTTCCGAAATCCATTAAGCACAGGGTTGAGAATCCAGGGAAGATGGAGCTGCATATCGTAGAGGTGCAGACTGGCGGGTATCTGGGAGAGGACGATATTGTGAGGATTAGTTAATTCTATGTCATATTTAATCGTACAACTAAGAAAGGTGATATAAATTCCTGACTGGGTTATGCATCTTGCTATAGCATTATTAATAGCAATAATCTTTAAAATTAATGATAAATTTTTATTATTGTTTGGAAGTTTACTTCCAGATATTTCCTGGATTGGTCTATATATGGCTAATATCCTACATCTGAATACGTTCATCACATACCCCTATTTTATTTCGTTTCATACACCTTTTATTGCACTGTTAATTTCTGTTCTTATTGCAAGTGTAAGCATTCAACCCAAAATAACATTTATCTATATTTACATTGGAATAATAAGTCATATAATGCTGGATACATTGCAAAAAGGGAATGAATCGGTGCTGGTGCTGTATCCCATTAATTATAATCCCGTATCATTTGAATTATTTTGGCAGGAAGATTTAATAGGACTAAGTTTATCCATTTTATCACTCTTGATACTCATAATATTTATTTTTAAGTATAATTTTAATAAATCATTTCATTCTTTTGATTTTTCAAATAAATATAATTTATCTATTGCAGTTATATTATTTTTATTGATTATTACAATACCGTTGTTAACAAAAAATTTAGTCCTTGAAAATAATGCTTATTTTGAATTTATTCAGAATCAGAATTCTAAGAATGAAATGCGTGTAGATCTTTCTTACTTGCCTGTAACGGTTAGTAATAACATATATTATGTTAAAATATACGGACAATATTTTAAATTAGATACTATTGAAAATCTTAAAAATGGAGATCTCATATCAATAAAAGGAAATTATAATAGTAATAATAATATAATTAAAGTATTGTATCTCCACAAGCACAATATATTTCTAAAACCTGTGTTTTCCTTCATAGGAATTATTTTGTTAATATTGATTTGGATTAGATATTATCCAAACACCAAGACTTATTATCTTGGGGTTATAAACAAATATTTGGTTAAAGGAGGAATTTAAATGAAAGTATTAGTAACCGGAGGTTGTGGATTTATAGGATCCCATGTATGTGAATATTACAGAAATAAGAAGGAACAGGTAATAGCTTTTGATAATTTAACAAAACATGAATTATCTAGAACGGGATACGCAGCCGACGCTGCAAGGAATTATAATATTGATTTCCTGAAAAAGATCGGAGTAAATCTAATCAAAGGTGATATTCGCAATTCAATTGAGTTGAACACAGCAGCTCAAGATTGCGATTATATTGTTCATACAGCGGCACAGCCTGCAATGACGATTAGCATAGAATCACCTGATTTAGATTTCAATACAAATCTTGTGGGAACATTCAATGTATTGGAAGCTGCAAGGAAATTCGATATACCTGTGGTATCATGTGCTACTATTCATGTATATGGAAATAAAATAAATGAAACATTAAAAGAAGAGGATACCAGATATGTGAGAAATCCCCCTACTATTGACGAACAGTATCCAACCGTAGAGGGAACCATTACTCCCCTTCATGCGTCAAAACGGTGTGGGGATTTGTATTTGAAAGCGTATATTGATACCTATGGTTTGGAAGCTGCAAGCTATCGATTAACCGGATTATATGGGCCTCGACAGTTTGGTGGAGAAGATCATGGATGGGTTGCTAATTTCACAATTCGTGCCCTCCTGGGGAAGCCCATGACAATATACGGAACCGGAAAACAGGTAAGGGATATATTATTTGCCACGGATGTTGCAGAAGCGTTTCATGCTTTTTACGAAAATAGAAAACCAGGTATTTATAATATAGGAAGTGGAATTGAAAACTCTATTTCATTAATTGAGTGCATAAAAACAATTGAAAAAATCACAGGAAAAAAAGCGAATATTCAGTATTCTGAAGGTAGATTGGGTGATTTGCTTTATTTTGTTTGTGATATTAGAAAAGCAGAAAAAGACTTGGGATGGAAACCCAAAACTTCACCAGAAAAAGGTATTTCATTACTTGCGGATTGGGTAAAAAATAACATTAAATTATTCAGGGGATAAGAATGAAGGCATTATTGTTAGCAGGCGGTAGAGGAAGACGACTTGAAGGCACATCACTGGGAATCAATAAATGCATGTTAAATCTTGGAGGAAAACCAGTTTTAGAATATAATCTAGATAATGCTATTGAAATTGGCACAGATGAAATAATAATTGTCGTTGGTTACAGGGCTGAAGATATAATAAACAGGTATGGTATTGAATATAAGGATACAAAAATAAAATACGTTATTCAAAAAGAACAAAAGGGTCTAGTTCATGCAATTGAATGTGCAGCTGATGCATTAAATGGAGAAGATTTTTTTCTTGCGCTTGGAGATGAAATATTAATAAAACCGAAGCACTCTCAAATGATGCAATTATTCAGAAAGGAAAATCTTTTTGGTATTTGTGGAGTCCTAGTTCAGGAAAATAAAGCTCTTATCAGTAAGACCTATACGCTTGTGGAAGATAACGATCAGAGAATATACAGGCTTGTAGAAAAACCAAGAAAAGCGCTTAATAATCTGATGGGAACTGGAAATTGTATTTTTAAGAACGGACTTCTATCATATATTGATCGTACACCAATAAATCATGAGCGCGGTGAAAAAGAACTTCCTGATTTAATTCAATGCGCAATAGATGAAGGAAATATTGTTAAATCTTTTATAACATGTGATAATTATTTCAATATAAATTCAGATGAAGACCTGAAAACAACAGAGAAATGTCTCAATAATAATTAAAATTAACTTAAAATTATGAAAATCTGCCTGGTTTCTGATTATCTTCCGGTGTATCATGAAAAATGGAGCGGTGCCGAGCTTCTTTGTTTTCGTTTATCTCAGATGATTTTAGATGAGGGGAATAATGAAGTGGCATTTATCACGACAGAATCAAAGTCGAAAGAAAAACCTGAAAATGTGTTTGTTGCTCCTGCACTCTTGAGCAGGTCCGGCAAATTTTTTAAATTGTTTCCTTTTGATTTCTTATCCATTATACCGATATTGAAAATACTTATTAAAATAAAACCTGATATAGTGCATATAAACGCAAAAATCCTTTTTTTCCCTACCCTCATGGCTGCCAAAATCCTCAGGCTTCCCACCGTATTCACAGTGCCCGATTACTGGATAGTTTGCCCGCTGAATATTCTGGTCAAACCTTCAGGCGAGATATGTACGGATTTCCAGGGAGCCCACTGTTTCAACTGTTTTCCCATCGGTGCTTTACAACAGATTGAGAAGATGGTTCCAGATATATTCAAGGAAGCAGTAGCTTTTGTGAGAAGCAAGATTTTCAACTTTATGATAGATCAACTTGATTCTATTGTTGTTCTTTCCAATACCTCAAAGAAAAGGCTCGAAGCTTACGGCATACCTGGAAAAAAGATAAGCGTGATCTATCATTACAGGATGGATAAAAGGCAGGTCGATGAGGGATATGCGCGGGATCGTGCGCCGGAAATTCTTTTTGTGGGTTCGTTTCACAGACATAAAGGAATGCATGTGGTGGTGGAAGCATTCCATCATGTACTGAAGGAATTCCCGGATGCTTTTCTGACCGTTATCGGAAGCGGGGATGCGAATTATAAAAAAGAAATAGAAAAAAGTGTGGAAGCATTAAAATTAAAAAATAACATAATGTTTTCTGGTCAGCAAAACAATGAAGAGGTTGCCAGATTGATATCTAAAAGCGAAGTAGTAATAGTGGCTGAGCAGTGGCCCAATGATTTCGGACCGATGATCCTGGTTGAGGCAAAAGCGCTTGGAAAACCGGTTGTGGCAGGAAGGATAGGGGCAATCCCAGAATTCATAAGCGATGGAAAGGATGGACTGCTTGGAATTTATGATGATCCGAAAGAGTATGCAAATAATATTATATGGATGCTGAGGCATCCGGAAGAGAGAGAAAAAATGGGAAATAATGCAAAAAAATCTGTGAAATTTTTGTATGGCAAAGAAATGTCTGAAAAAATAATGCAACTGTATGAATCATTAAAATTTAGGTAATCAAATGGAAAAAAAAATCAATAGTAAGAAACTTCGTGGAGGTAAATTCAAATATGTAGGTAAATTATCGCTATATAAGATAGAATGCCTCTGGTATTTATTAACTAAAAAAGGTATGAAATCTGCCCGCAATTGCCTTGAAGTTTTTTTATTTTCAAGAGAATCCGGTTTAGGGTTGCTTGATCCGATTTTAAGTCGTTTTCCTGCTTTAATACCATATCCATCAATGATTGAAATCGAAGTGACAACTCGATGTAATTTTAAATGTGTAATGTGCGAACACACGTATTGGAATATTCAAGAAAAGGATATGTCTTTTGAGGAATTCAAACAAATCATTGATAATTTTCCAAAATTAAAATGGGTTGGATTGACAGGGATAGGTGAAAGTTTTATAAATAAAGATTATTTGGACATGCTCAGATATGTTAAAGAAAAATCAATATTTGTTGAATTATTTGATTCTTTAATGCTTGTAAATGAAAAAAAGGCAAAGGAACTGGTTGAGATGTGTGTGGACAAGATTATAATCTCAATGGAAGGTGCTACAAAAGAAACATATGAAAAAAATAGGGTAGGCTCGAATTTTGATATAGTTGTCCGGAATATCCGAAATCTAATTAGAATTAAAAAAGAATTGAAATCACCGATACCAGAGCTCTGGACGCATTTTATTATCACGAAAATGAATATTCACGAAATGCCAGCATTTGTAGAGTTGATTCATTCCTTCGGAGAAAATGAAATCAAAGGAATATTTTTTTCGAAATTATTGCCTTTTGCCGAAGTGAAAAATATCGAAACGGACATCCCTGCTGATATTCGAGAAGCAACTGTTGAAAAGGCAAAAGAACTTGGAATCTATGCGTCATGGAATGAGAATGTAATTACTGATCAACCCATAAAAAATTGCGTCCGATGGACGGAGCCTTTCATAAAAGTCGAAGGCTTTGTACAGCCATGCTGTGCCATGAATGAAATGGGTGAAGAAAAAAGAAATTATATTGTGCGGAATTCATTTGGAAATGTATTTAAGGAAAATTTTCAAGACATCTGGAATTCGGAAGCGTATAGAAACCATAGGGATATGATTCATAACAATGAGGTACCTGAGATTTGCAGGGGTTGCCGTGTTTATATGACATATGAGGACTAAGATGAAGATTTTAATGATTAATTCAGGAGCCTATCCAATCCCATCAAATACGGGAACTGAAAATCATGTATACTATTTATCAAATGCATTATATAAATTAGGACATGAAATAAATATAGTATCTGATATAGATACTTCGGTAAAGTTCAATGGGATAAATGTTACCCCCATAAATTTTCCGGAATCTCATATTTTTAATATAAAATTGCCAGGTTATATGTTTAGGCATTTCGTAGGTGGTTTACTTGCATTCAAAAATGCAAGAGGAAGATTTGATTATTATGATATCGTTCATGTTCATGGCAGATTGGCTCCGTTTTTAACAACTATATTTAAAAATACAAGTCCAGTTATATTTACGGTCCATGATGATCCGCCTGTAAAGCTTCAGCCAAATTACTTATTAAATAAAATATCCTACAAACTATTGCAGGAAAATGCCGCTAAAAAGGCTGATTTTGTGATAGCAACCAGTGATAATATTATAAAATATTTAGGAGAGAAAGTATCATCTGATAAGATTACAAAAATAGAAAATGGTGTAGATACTGAAATATTTAAACTTAATAATGGAATTCAATCAGATAATAGTTGTATTTTTGTTGGATCTCTGACAAAAAGAAAAGGGGTTCAATATCTTCTCAAAGCAATTCAAAATATAAACATTAAGTGCAATATAGTTGGAGAAGGACAGGAAAAGAATACACTATTAAAACTTTCGTATGATCTTGGGTTATCCGATAAAGTAAAATTTTTAGGAAATGTGCCATACGATGATCTAGTAAGATGCTACCAAAAATCCTCTATTTTTGTGCTTCCATCTTTCAATGAAACGACCTGTATTTCAATGTTAGAAGCTATGGCATGTGGAAAACCAGTAATCGTAACAAAGGTGGGGGATATACCAAATATAATAAAAGATGGATATAATGGATTCTTAGTAGAAATAGGGAACGCAAACCAAGTTGAAGAAAAATTAAGATTGTTAATTGATAATCCTGACTTAAGAAAGGAGATGGGTCGAAATGCTAGACTTACAGTAATGAAAAGATATACCTGGGATATTATTGCGAAAAAAGTAATCGATGTTTATGATACTGTATTAAAAAGGTGACTTTATGAAAAAAGGAATATTGTTAGTAAACCCTCCGAATACCGCGGTATATGTTGGAAAACAAACCACACATGTTTTGCCACCATTGGGATTAGTTTATATTGCATCGGTATTGGAACAAAATGAAATTCCAGTCGAAATACTCGATATGAATGCATTGCATATATCCCCTGATGAATTTAAACAGATTGTAAAAGAAAAAAAAACAGAGTTCATCGGGTTTGGCAGTACAACATCTAATATAAACATCGTAAAAGAACTTGCATTTGATGTTAAAATGTTATCCAGTGCCATTGTTATTGTAGGAGGTCCACACCCATCTATTTTATCAGAAGACACTCTCTCGGATCCGAACATAGATATCGTTGTTAGAGGAGAAGGCGAACAGACTATGCTGGAGATAATGAGTACCTCTGACCTTTCAAAGATAAAGGGAATTTACTATAAGGACAGTAACAAAGAGATAAAAAAGAATGAGGATAGACCGCTCATAGAAAATATAGACAGCATTCCATTCCCTGCTCGGCATTTGCTGCCGATCGATAAATATTGGTCCCCTGGCGTAAAAAGAAAGCCCTTTGCAACAATACTTACCAGCAGAGGATGTCCATATCACTGCATATTTTGTCAACATGGTATTTTTGGATATACATGGAGATTCAGAAGCCCTGAGAATATAGTCGCCGAAATAGATCATCTTGTTCAAACATACAAAGTAAAAGAACTGGATTTCCTAGACGATTGTTTTACTCTCGATGCTGATCGCGTTTCAAAGGTTTGTGATTATTTGATTGAACGAAACTACGACCTTATCTGGAGGTGTAGTAATGGAATTAGAGTAGATAGAGTCACTAAACCTTTACTTGTCAAAATGCATGATGCTGGATGTGTTAGCGTGGCTTTTGGCGTAGAGAGTGGAGACGAGCAAATTTTAAAACAAATAAAAAAAGGAACGACGTTAGACAGAATCGAAAAAGCAGTTCAATGGAGTAAAGAAATTGGGATTGAAACTACTGCATTTTTTATAATAGGCAACATAGGAGAGAATGAAATCTCGATACAAAAAACTATAGATTTTGCAAAGAAATTGGATGTGGATTACTGTCATTTTGGAATTCTTGTCCCATTTCCAGGAACAGAAGCAAGGGAGTACATAGAGAAACATGGCAAAATTCTCATTGATGATTTTAGCAGGTATACCCAGTTTTCAGATCCGATTTTTGAATGTGAAAAGTGCACCCCAGACTTTCTTGTTAATATGCAAAAAAAAGCTTATCATGATCTTTGCATCCAACCAAAATATATAGTTAAAAGATTTATGAAAATTAAAAGCTTAGATGAGTTTTTAAATTTGATGAAAGGTGGAATTAGCCTGTTTAAATATATTAATAAATAAAAATTATGTGCAATAGATATCTATGAAATTTTGCTTTATTAATGAAATATTCCCATATAAAAAGGATGGAGAGCTTATTATAACAGGAGGTGGAGAATCTCATGGTTTTTTTTTGGCTAAAGAGCTTGTCAACAGAGGTCATGAAGTAGTAGCTATTACAGGAAAATGGAATGATTCTCCAAGCTTTGAAATTATTGATGGTATTGAGTTTTATAGATATCCTTCACTTGTGCCATTTTATAATCAAAAAGCATTAAATATGATTCGAAACTATGCAATTACCGCTTTTCCACTCTTTAAGTTATTTTTTAAGATATGCAAAGAAAACAGACCGGATTTTGTTATCTCAAATCTGACTCCTTCACTATTTGAGGCTATGTTTTTATCGAAATTAAAAAGAATGCGCTATGTAATCACTGTTCATGATCTCTATGGTATACGAGATATATCCAAATATAATAGGATAGATTTCAGCTTTTTACCAAATATAGTTGGAAATTTTTATTTATGGCACTATAGATTTTTGATTAGCCAAGCGGATTTTATTGAGACTGTTTCTAATTACTCCATGACTCAACTTTCCTGCATAATACCAAAGCATAAAATTTTCGTAAGTGGAAATGGGGTGGATCTAGAAAAATATCAATATACTGAAGATAAGCAAAATCTAATTGTAGTAATGGGAAGACTAATATCTTATAAAAATGTTGATAGAGCAATAAAAATTTTTATTCGATTGAAAATAAAATTCCCTGATGTTAAGCTTATTATTATAGGTGAGGGACCTCAAAGAAGCAAATTAATGTCCAGTACAAAAAATAAAGAAGATATAATATTCACTGGTTTTTTACCTGAGACAAAAAAAATTGAAACGCTGCGAAGAGCCAAAATCTTACTATCTTGCTCTGATCTTGAAGGGTTCAGCATGGGTCCAATTGAAGCTATGGCATGCGGAGCAGTTCCCGTCGTGTCTGATATTCCAGCACATGGAGAAATTTTTGATAATAATGAGACAATATTTAATAACAGTTTAGATGCTGTAGAGATAATTGGTAATTTGCTAACAGATGAAAGCTTACGGATAAAAATCGCAAAAAAAAATAGAAATGTTGTAGAAAGCAGATACAATTGGGAATTGGTTTGTGATAGGTTTTTGAGGTCAATCAAATAATTTACAATTTTTTAATTTTATTGATATACCAATTACGCATAATTAATATAATCGCTATTAGTAGTGTAGTTATCGTTATGATGAACCCTATACGTAAATATTTTTCCAGCCCATATTCAATCTCAAATTCAATTATGCCCTTCTTTTCAGGAACTACATAAAAAGCATTACCAAAAGAATTCGCTATTATTGGATTAATTATCTTTCCACTATATTTTAACTCCCAAAGCTTAGAATATTCTTGTGAAAAAAATACGAAAAATGGCTCGCCATCTGTCTGTACTTTAGCTTTAATTATACTGTCATCAATTATCTCAAAATCGGTTAGTAAAGGTTTTTCTTTGTCTTCAAAGGGCAAAAGTTCATTTTCGTCATCACTGTTAAAAATTAAAATCATGTCAATCTTATTCTTAAAATCAATTCTAATATCATGATAACCTGCATTTAATCGAATGGTAGCTACTTTATATAAAAAATTATTTTGAGTTTCATTAGTATGTTTGAAAGAAGATTTCAGTGATAAATTGTCCATATGTAAATCTAAATCTATAGTTGGAGAAATTGACCTGACTATAATGTTATAGGTCGAATTGTACGGTATATAAACCGTTTTCAAAATGCTTCCTGTAGCATCAACTTCAGGCTCAGATGATTTATCATAAGATTTTGAGAGATCTGGGATTACACAAGCCCCATTACTACAAATGATATCTTTATCAATTGTAACATTAGAAAGTTCCGTTGTCGACAAGAACTCAGGTTCAATAATATAAAAAATTTTAATCCGCCTATCCGATATCGTATCCATAACAAATTTTTCAGCATCTTGAATTCTCTTTGCTGGAACTATAATTGCTTTATAAACTACATTAAGGCCATCGGTGTTTTCCAGTGTAATTGTATGTTCTCCTTTCGAAAGGAAAATATTTGCAACTTTAATCTTTTTAAATGTTTGTCCATAAAACTGCAACGGTCGAAGTTCATAAATATACTTGCCATCTAAATAAATCTTGAGAAGACCAGCTTTTTCATGATAACTTAAATCCAACCAAACTTCGTATGTATCTTTCTCTGAAATACTGAAAGGAATATTAAGTTTGCTATTACCGAAACTCGCTACAGAACCAGGTCGAGGTGTGATTGTCTGTTTGAATTTGCCATATAAGTAATCTAATTGAGATGAATCATCGACTTTTGACCATGCTTTATAGTCTACGAATTCGGATCCATAGTTATATGGATAAATTATATATTTTTTATCTATAAGATTTAAAGTAATAGAGGATATATCTTCATTGAGGAATAGTATAGAGTCAATATTTCCATTCTGGATCAACTGTTGAATTTCTAAGTCATTTAACTGATTTAAAAAAAAGAGAATTCTATTATTTAAACTTAAGTTAAGTGTAGAAAGCGACGATAATGCATTTAGACCACTCGTAGTCAACATACCTTTTTGTCCAGAATACAATAAAGGCAATGCTTTTTCGTTTGTGTATAATTCATAGGAGGTGCCATTATCGAGATATTTAATCAACGGATCTATATTTTGTCCATTTGATAAACTTTCATTTAGCATTGATATTTCAGTTTTTTCATCTACTATAGGAATGCTGTTCAAACCTACAACATCATCTCTTAAAACTAACATCTTAATGCTTGCTAATCCCATTATATCAGCAAAATGCAAATATTTCTTGTTTGCCATGATTCCATACATGTATCTTATGAAATCCACAGATGTTGATCTTGCATCAATTTGATAACTTATAATCCTATTAGTAGAACTGAATCTTAATATATCATGCATCTTATTTTGAGACCATGTATATTGAAACATGGTTTCTTTTAGTGGTAACCATAGAGTCCTATATTTGCTGTCTGTTTGTATTTTTAAATTATAATTTATATCATCTAAAATATTAGGAATATTAACAGTATTAATATCATTAACTTTAGTTGGATTGATGAAAAATGGATAGGTAGCACCAAAAGGTGCAATTGCAATTATTATAATAATTAAGTAAATTCCTAATTTTGAGAGTAGATTGTTTGTATTTTTTATAATATCAGTTAGATAAACCATCGAAATTCCAATCAACACTGAAAAAGAAAAGCTGATTACTGCAATAAATTTATTTGGATCTCTAAATAATTTAAATACATCAAACAATGAATGTTGAAATAAATATGACCAGATAGAAAAACCCTGTGTGCCAAGAGCAAGTGGAATATATAATACTAACAAGAAAATATAAAAAAAACTGATTTTATTATATTTTTTAACAAACATAGCAGAAATAGCAGTAATAGGGATAATCAAACTAAAGATAAACAGAATATAATACAGATTATTATCTATAAGAAAAGATTTTTTCAATGATAACCAATAGCTATCCAATCTAATCACATTAATTAATTGCGACTCGGTACTGAAGAAAATTGGTTGGTTCAACGGCACAAAATATCCAAAAGATTTTTCGTTCAACATGCTTACGATCATAGGTATAATCCAGGTAGCATTTATCAAGAAGAAAACTAACGCAATTAAGAACGTTCTGGAAACTGTTAACTTTAGTAATTTGAATCTATTAGAGGCTATTGCGGTGTTATAGAAAATATATACGATTAACATTGATGAAGTTATAACGAGCATGTGTGGCGTTATAAAAACCAATGAAATGAAAACTGATGTAATTAAAACCTTTTCTAATTTTAATCTTGATTCATTTAAACATTCAGTGAATAATATGAAAGCTATCGGAATAAATGCATAGCTGAGCATTAAAAAGAAATGTGTTGGGTACCGGAACAATGTAAACGGGTTTACCATAAAAACTATTCCACCTATAAAGGCTGAAATGCGATTACTTGTTATTTTGAGTAAAAGATATCTCATGTTGATACCCATAGAACAAAAAACAAATAATAAAATAATTTTTTCAATTATCGAAAGTGAAACTCCAATATTTGCAAAAAAATATACTATTTTCCAGAAAATTAAAGACGCTAAAGCAGGACTAAATCCACCTGCATTATTTCCCCCAAGTGGACTTCCATTTAGGTTCCATGCATGAAATCTATTTATAGATATTACATCGGGTTCTAAAAACCATTCCAAATCACCAGTAAGAATATATCCTGATGAGAATATATTTCTAAATAAGGCAATAGCTACTAATAGATATATAAAAATCTCCCAATGCTTTTCGATAAATCGCATTAACCTGCTTTTTAATTCGAAATTTGGTAAGGTGATCATTATTTCACTCATAGTGACTTTTTCTCCTCAATCTCGCCCAGCAGACCCTCGATATGGTGGTTATGGTAATTTCCATAGCTAATGTAATAGCTGTATAATTTACGATAAAATTTACTTACATTTCCTGTGTGGTAAGCTTTGTTTCCCCGATTGGGCTTAAATTTGACTAAAACTACTTTGAGCATATATATATATACGTATATTTAATGAAAAATCTTAAATAATATACTCGGATGTTTGATTGCTATTCTGATTGCATCCTTAGGATTACTTAAAATATAATTAGGGATACTCTTATATCTTCTTTTATAAAATATAGAATATGTTTCTATCCTTAACTTCTCAATCTCATTCCTCGTCATTGTATTACAGGCGAGTATTGAGAATTTATTCATATCAAAATCGTCCCAATTTATTGACGCGGGTATCAGATTATTTTCTTTGCACCAATCCCATAACTTTGTTCCAGGAAAAGGGGTTGTAATTGGGACACCAATACTATCTATATCATTTTCTCGAATGAATTGTTGCGTTAACCTGACATCTTCTATTGTTTCTGTAGGATTGCCTATCATAAAAGTACCATATACTTCAAGACCAGCACTTTTACATAATTCTACAGCTTTTTTATTTTGTTCAACTGTAACAGCTTTGTTTTTCAAAAGATTCAATATCCTCTGGGAGCCGCTTTCAAATCCAAAGGATATCTGAACACATCCCGCCTCCTTTGCAGCTTTCAACGTTTCTAAATCGACATTATCAGCCCTTGCGTTACAACTCCAGATAATATCGAATTTGTCCTTAATTAAGCTACACATCTTCCGTAATCTTGGCTTGTTAGCAAATAGATTATCATCCATAAAAAATATAGCATTTATACCATAGTCTTCTACCAGATGCTGTATCTCATTTATAACCCTCTCTATACTATGAGATCTGAATGGTATATCCTTCCAGCTATTGTGACAATATATACAATTATACGGACATCCTCTGCTTGTAATTATTGAGGCAACTTTTGACTTAGGGGGAACAAAGTTCAGGTGAGCAGATGGAACTCTATCCTTTGTATGCATGTAGTAATTCATATTTAAAAGATGTCTAGAAGGTGGAGGAACGTCATCCAAGTTTTTAATATAAGGGCGTGAAATAATTCCCCCTTTTATACTGTCAAAAACAATATCCCGCATTGCTAATTCTCCTTCGCCCTTCACAACAATATCAGCGTATTTTAGAGCTTCATCCGGAAGTATGCTGGCATGTACACCACCCATGATAGTTAAAATCCCCATATCTCTGCACATTTTTGCTATTTCATAACCTCTGGTCACTATAGGCGTAGTAGCTGTTATTCCAACGATTTCGGGATTCGTGGAGATTATTTTCTTTTTTATATCATCACCAGCGATCTCATCTATAATACTCACCTCAATATTTTCTCGTTCTAAAAAACTGGCGATATATCCTAAGTTTAAAGGTTCTTGCGTTCCAAGTTCTATATTTTTACCAGGATTTATTAAAGCAACTTTGACCATCGATAGTCTCCATTTATTAATCCTTTAGATTATATTCAGATTATATAAGTGTAGTGGCTTATTTGGAATTACATGTTCAGAACATCACAAAAAAAACTCAAAATTAACATACCATTATTATTTTATGCGATCTTATCAATATATATATACTAGGAGGGCTTCTAAAACCAAGTTACATCTTTGCATTGGACGAAATGCTCCATCATCCTTCTATTCACTTGGCAGACAGACTCTACGGCTTTGAACCCCCGGTTTTTGGAGGCTTGCTCGTTTTCTTTTCGCTGGTGGAAATGGTTAATTTCATTCTCCCTATGTGGATAATCCAGAAAATCGTTCTTTTTGCAATATTTTTTTTATCTGGGGTATCTGCCTATTCGCTCCTTCCGGTAAGATCCAGTGCTGCAAAATACTTTTCAGGCATTTTATACGCAATTAATCCGTTTGTCTATATCAGATTCATTGCAGGACAGTGGAATATTCTGCTTGCATATTCAGTAATGCCTTTTGCAATAAAAGCATTCATTGAATATCTGGAAAACGATAACAGGAGGAATTTTCTAAAATTAATGTTCTGGACCACCCTTGTTGCGGTTTTCAGCATCCATATGTTGATTTTGATTTTTATTGTTTTTTTTGTAATCCTGTTATTCAAATTGAGATCAGCAGAATTCAGGAAATCTCACACGGTATATAGGCCGTTGATATTATTTTTGCGCTCATGTAAATGAAAACGTTGCTATATGATTATCGTAATT
>JBAQLI010000155.1:0-77292 GCA_049301735.1 Candidatus Methanoperedens sp. | reverse complement strand
GATCAAGACGAGCAGACCGAGACTGTTAAAAACGACTCCGGGGGTGGGTGCGAATGGGCAATGAGGAAGAGTCAAGGTTAGCACAGGAGGCTCTTGAGGCGCTCAGACAGACAGAGCCTGAACGCGCGAGTCTACTAGAGTTGTTGCGGTCAGCACCTCTGAAACGACAGCGGAAGAAGGCAGGGAATCCGAGTGCGATCTGAGGCAGTGGGAGGGATTAGGTATGGCAAGGACTCGCCGGAGACTGTGTCAACAAACGTCTCCATACGTACAGATGACTCTACTGTCTTTTCTACCTCCACCGCCTACAATGACGCCTGGGGTACATCCTGAGGATCAGATATTGGATTTTGTTCGGAGTAAAGGGAGAGTGTTTTTGGCAGATTTGCCCAAGAACCTTAGACGAACTTCGAAATGGACACTTAGCCTAGAAAAGCAGGGATTCATACAAAGGATACAGGTTAAGGAAAAGGGAAGCACCAGACTCCTTCTTGTATTTAGTGGTCCGGGTGCAGGACAGAGTGTCCCACCGGAAGGGATGAGGATGTGAGCACGTTCTGCTAAGAAAGGTCGGATATGTATTATAATAATTATTTGAACAGAGGTGTATAATGCCGCTGGCTAATGATTCAGCAGCAGTCATCGTTCAAAAGTGGGCACAGGATTTAATACGTAATACATATCATGACGATCTTCTTTATCTTGCACGGGATTTACCGAATGCCGTGAGTCTAAAAGTCTCCATGACTACGATGAATGACCCGGATGTAATAAGCAGGATATATGACTACCCAGATATCGCGATTGAGCAGCTAAGACTCGCTGCCATGGAGTTCTTACGGGATGTAGCTCTCGATCCGGATGGTGTTGAGAAGTTACGGGTCGAGATTACTGATGTGTCTGATACCGAGTTGTTGCGAATTAGCCAGATCCGTAAAGAACATGTTAACAAATTGGTCAAGCTGAAGTGCTATGTTATGGGGATGACACCTACAACCCCACGTTTGATCGTTGGGGCTTTTAAGTGCCAGCGTTGCGGTGAGATTAACTACATTCCCCAGGAGAGAGGTAAGTTTACTGAACCATTCGAGTGTGACAGTGATGCATGTGGCAGGAAGGGTCATTTCAAACTCGACGAACGCCAGTCTACCCAGCAGGACTTTCAAGTTCTCAGGTTGCAGGAACGGCAAGAGGATATTCAGGGGGGAGAGAAACCTCAGACGTCAAGGGCAGAAATTATTGAGAATCATTGCGGAACAGTTTTACATGGAAGCCGGGTTATTATCGTTGCAATCGTCCGCGAGAGGCTGAAGATCAGTGCGGCTGGGAAGTCCGATCAGTTTAATATAATCTTGGAGGTCGTAAGCGTCGCTCCTGATGAGACTGAGTCGAGGATTCAGGTTACAAAAGATGATATCCAGGTGCTTGAGGCCCATACACAGAGACCTGAATATACGGACTGGGTTGTAGGCAGTTTTGCGCCATCGGTTTATGGTTTGGTAGAGGTTAAGGAAGCGCTGCTTCTGCAGATGGTCAGTAATGGGTATAAGAGAAACCCAAGGGACGGTACGATAATGAGGGACTTCGTTCATGTGGCACTTGTTGGGGATCCCGGAGTTGCAAAGTCGTCCTTGAAGATGGCAATGAAAGGGTATGACCCGCGAGTAGTACTATCCTCTGGCACAGGAGCATCGGTTGCGGGGCTCACAGCAGCAGTTATCAAGGACGATCTGACAGAGGGATATACGTTCGAGGCAGGGGTGCTCCCACTCGCAGATGGTGGCGGTGCGATTCTGGACGAGTTCGATAAGATGCTTCCCCCCGAAATGAAGCACCTTAATGACGCCCTTGACGAGTGCCGCTTTACGATTCATAAGGCAAGTATTCACATGGAGTTGTGGTCTCGCTGTTGGATGTGTGCGATGTTGAATCCCGTGGATGGGAAACTGGATATGAACTATGGCGCCCCTCTGCACAAACAGGTCGGCATACCGCCAGATACCTTAAGCAGGTTTGATCTGACATTCATTATTCCCGATGTGGTAGAGGTGAAGAAGGATACAAATGTGGGGTACGCTATGCTGAATGCGAGAGCTATCCCGCATTCTGGCAGTAATGGGAACTCGCCAGATTCGGTGAATAACCTCATGCCCCAGAAAGATATACAGAAACTGATTGCCCATGCAAGGACAATCACACCGATCTTTTCAAGGGAGGTCGGGGATGAGCTGCATAGACAGTGGTTACTGGGTCGAGAGGCAAGCGGGGTAGATAGAGTTTCAGTCACATCTCGATACATGGGTGCACTGGTTCGGTTAGCCAAATGTGAGGCACAGATTCATCTGTCCCCCGTTGTGACCATATACCATCTTAACAGGGCAGTGAAAGTTCTCATGGCAAGTCTATACCAGACCTGCATGGACAAGAATGGGAACATTGACTCAGGGAAGATGGAGACAGGGATATCCAAGGATATGCGGGGAACTATCAGAACAATTAGAGAGGTTATAGCGTCCTGTCAGAAAGAAGGAGTTCCAGCCGGGATAGGCGACATCGCCTTAGCAGTGGAGAAGTTCGATATAACGAGAAGCGTGCTGGACAGTTACCTTTCTCATCTGAGAGCAGAAGGAAGTGTATACGAGGTTTCCGAGGGGCGATGGAGGGTCCCATGAATGCCAGTAAGAGGAAAAACACCACGGTACGGAGATGCGACAAGTGTGGTGTGCTACTAAGTAAGGATTACTTTCATACCTTATGCCCAAAGGATTTCAAAAAGGAGTATGGGTATGACCCAGGCAGGATGTAATCAAGTGAATTGAATAAAAAATGGAACAAAATATGAGACCGAAGAACGGTAATTATGACGAAGTATTCAGCATATTGTTTCATCTGCGCCCTCGAAGGGCACAGTGTTCTCTATTATTGACTAACCGGACTTGAATAAGCCTTTCTATTCTACGGTTTAGACATAGCGGGAATACCGGAAGCTATTTTCAAGTTACCCTCTCACTTCCGTATGCAACAGGAAGCAAGACTTCCAATTTGCCCTTTCTTCGAAGGAGAGGATGGCTAAATGGCGTGCGATGCGATGTAGCATGGAATGAGGGGCCCAAGTGTACTACCTGTGGTCTCGTCCCTGCATGCAGGTAAAGATAAACTATGAACCCGGAAAGAGTATGCATAGATATTGAGACGATCCCAAATCAGGGGTTGCCTGATGAGCTTCTCGAGATTGCGAGGCAAAGGACCGAGAAAAAACGAGCAAAGGATAAGGAAAATGATGAGGGGTCGAAAGAAGACACTAATCTTGTAAAGTTCTGTTCCCTGAATCCGGGGTTCGGGCAGATAGTCTGCATTGGTGTGGGCGCTGACGCAGTATCTGGAGTAGATGTGCGGATGTTCTCCGGAAAAGAGGAGGCTGCGATCCTCAGCCAGTTCTGGACTTATCTGTCGTCTAAAAGAAACAGTAAGATAGTGACCTTCAATGGGAAGAGTTTTGATGTGCCGTTTATTATCAAGAGGTCGGCAGTTCTCGGTATTCCGCCCACGGTACGAATATCAACAAGAAGATATGAAACCGACAGGCATTTTGATGTTTACGAACTCCTGACTGATTTTTACAACAGCAAAGAGAAGTTTAGTCTCCATGCATATTGCAGGATGTTCGGAGTGGAGAATACAGATACCTCGACAGGGAGCGAGGTATTCCAGTTGTGGAAGGAAGAGCAGCTTGGTGAGATTGAGTCGCATTGCACAGAGGATGTGAAGTCTACATTAGCGCTTCATTCCAGGATACAATCGTATTATTGAGGTGAGTAAGATGGAAGTACTTAATAATTTTTCAGCAAAGTTTACAGTGGTAGACCATGGCTTTTTGGTCAGTACTACTAAGGGCGAACGTTTTGCATACGAGACCAAGGAAGCTCTACATGCTGCGTTCATGAGCCTATTCGGAATAGGGATAACTCCGGCGGCAGAGACTGATGTCATTAAGGTCGTGTATGGCGAACCGGTTTTAATAATAGAGAAGAGACTGGAACCAGAAGTAAGGTCAGTTGCAGATGCGCCAGTAAAGAGTGATCTCGATCAAGAGCCAGGAAAGGATCAGGAGCCAAAGCCAAATCTGGATCCAGAACCAGAGCCAGAGAAACAAGAGTTCACGTCAATTGCTCCAGTGGAACGGTTCGCATGGCAGTCAGAGAAGACCTGCGTTGTGGGAAAGTCACAGTATCAACGAAAAGGAGATGCATTCCATATACTGAAGGAAGGGTACCCGTCAAGCATGTGGATTGGTCGTAGTGACCTGCTGCATCTGAAAAGGAACCCGGATGACCTGAAGAGAATAGCGGACGGCTTTGCAAGCAGTAAACGTACTGTGCTGACAAGCTTCATTCGTGATGCGGTTTATGATGATGGAAGCATCGCGACAGGAGGTGTGGTAAAGCCAGCCCGTCCAAAGAGGTCTGTTTCTCCATGGGGAAAGAAGCTTGAGGTTGCGCCTTATTCAGGCAAAGAACTGCTGTTTGAAGAAGCCACGATATTCCCAATAACAGGACTTGTAGGCGAGCGAATAGGCAAGTCGATGGTGTATCGAAAGGAAGGGTCTGTAGCAATTACAAGATCCGGGTGCTCGGGGGTCGTTTATGTCAGGGAAGAGAGGATTGAAGAGTTGAAAGCGCTGGACAGGGCCGGGTTCGATGAAAGCACTGGTTCTCTTGGAGACGAGGGGCAGAATCTTTTATGGAATTGCCTTGAGGATATGAAAGATGATGCAATGGGTTGCTTCAGAAAGATTTCACTCGAAACCAGACCAGATCAGCCAAAACTGGATTCAATATCAGATGGGTACGGGGGAGAGTAACATGTACCAAATACAGGAAGTTCCGGCATGGGACTCAAAAGGCGAGCCGAGGATATTGAATGCACAATGTACATCCCTGCGCGTATACGAGGAAGAGGGTCGGCTTAAGATTGCTTCGAACTACCCCACCGGAAACAATGTGAATATATATGTCTCGATGAGTGCGATACAGGAACTGTTCGGCAAGCTTCCAAGCAAGTTCAGGGCTTCATCTATAGAGGGACTCGTCTCGACCAAGAGAAAACTCTTAATAGCGTTCCTGGTAGCCGATGCACGGTTCTCCTGCTGCGTGATTCGGAAGGATGGGTATACGAATGTCCTGAAACCAGGTCATCCTTTGCATCACATGTGCGCGGATGCAGGACGTTGCAGAGATGGAGGCGGTTAAACGGCGTCAGTTGGCAAACGTCAGGAAAGGCAGGCAAGAGAGACACAGAAGTCCCGCGATAGGGACTCAACCAAAATGAGTAAGGAGAAACTGTATTACAATAAGCTTCAGGACGATGGCGTATTCTTCTCCGAGAAGCTTTTCACAATGCGTGGGAAGCCAATGCGATTCGGAGACTTTCCTTACGTGCAGCAGGTATTCAGCGATGAAGCCAAGATAGTGGTGCTCCTCTGGGCACGGAGCATGACAAAGACCACCACGATAGCAAGCCTGCTTGTGCATAAACTTGTGACAGAAGCACATACAGGTGTCATGGTCGCTGCGCCACGAGATAAGCAGGCATGGCGCGTAACAAAAGAGCATATCCGTCCAAGGTTTACAGAAAGCACGGATGGTATGCTGCTGCCACTGATCTCCCAGGGTAAGAATACAGAATCTGAGATCGATATCGCCAATGGTTCGAAGTATCTCGCAAGCGGTGCATGGGTCACAGGAAACAGCTTGAGAGGTCCTCACGTCAATTACGGTTTCGCGGATGAGTTTCAGGACTGGACAAGAGAAGCTTTTGAGGTATTCAAGGAAGTAGTGAATCTTCCGCCAGCCCGGATATTTTGTGCTGGAACTCCGAAAGATAAGGGCTCATTCTTTGAGGAGCTGTGGCTGGCAAGCGATAGGAAGGAATGGAATGGGAAGGCATGGGTACAAACGAACCCGGATTTTGATCCTCAGATTAGTGGATATCATATTACCCAAGAGTACTCAGATTTCGTAACCAGAGACCAGTTAGAGTATAAGCGCAAGAACATGACACCGAGGATGTTCACGAATGAGGTTCTTGCCCTTTTCTTTGCGGCAGGCGGGTCTAAACCAGTAACGACGGATACGCTGTTACAGATTCTTGCACGAGACCCAGCGGAGTTAAGCAATGTGGTCTTCGAGGAGAAGGTCATCGGAGTAGACTGGGGCGATGAGACTCGCTGGGTTCTGATCGGAAGAACCACGAAAGGCAAGTTCTACGTTATTGACACTGGCATCTTCGATGACATAGATACTATGCAACACGTCGAGAAACTCAAACTGATAATCTCCAGGGAAAGTCCGAAGTGGGTAATATGCGATGCAGGATATGGCAAGACTAAGAACCAGATCCTGATGCGACTTTACCCGGGCAAGGTATGGGGTGCGTTTACAAATTCAGGATCAAACATCCCGATATGGAACACGGTCCGGGATGTGAACGGTATTCCGCTCCCGGAAGAGGATTGGCAGTATCATGTAAGTGTGAATCATACAGCGATGTGCGAGAATACTGAAACTATCATAAACAGGCGGAATCTGGGAATCTATTATCTTCCAGACCAGGCTGCAAGAACTGATGTGTTTATCTTCGAGGTCGCACAGGCGGAAGCTGAGGAAGTGGCTTCAGCGACAGGTAAACAGCGAAGGTTCTCGATTTCAACTGCTCACGGGTATGCTGCCTTATCGTATGCATTGTTACCTTATGCTTTCGTCCAAGACTACAATGAAGCCGGATTTTCAAATATGATGAATCGGGCACCGAGGTCAGCAAGGAGAAGGTTATGGTGATAGCCTGAACTCCCACACGCCAGAGGGTATTTTCAAGTAGACCGCACTCCCTCTCCCCGATGCATGAGTCGACCCCGGTATCGAAAAGCTACAGCCTCTTACTTAAGTCCTGGGGTTTGTTACTGAAGACGATAGGGTTTCATGTCCTCAAGGAGCAATGGGAATCCAGAATGACTTATTCGAACGTAGATTTTATGTGCAAATAGTATAATATTATAATATATATTAAAATTCGTATGAAGAAATTGAGAAGAAAGAAAATAAAGCAATAGGGACGAAGAAATTTCTTAGTTAGCAATTAATCCGATGAAAGTCGGCATATATGAAATCTAAAAATATAAAAAGGTATATTCCCAATAAATCAGAATTTGAAATATTTAATATTAATCTCTTCTAATATCTTTTCTTTGTCAGATACTTAAATAATATCTTTTTAATTCTTCTATCTTTTTCTCTTCCCACTTTCTGAATTCATCCGGATTTTCCCAAAAATATTCCCAAGCTTCATTTAGCAGTTTAACTATATTATTCTGATTCCCCTCTTCATTTTTTCCAGAAGTATAAATTTTGAAATTGCTTTTTTTTAATCCATCAAGAAACAAAGAGGCAATATTTTTCATTAAGTCTTCTGGATATGCATATTGATATTCTTGGATTGGTCGAGACACATCTGCAAAGGGCATTTCTTTCCACTTTGACTGTATTACTTCTGCTTCTTTTTTTAATCCTAATATATTTAACCCAATTAGTAGCATCTTCATTCTTGAATCATCAGATGGATGAGTCTGTGGTAATATTGCAGAAAAAGCAAAAATATTCTTGGATTTCTTAGTCACAAGATGCAGATGAGCTCTTGCAAAAGCTGGACCTAAGGTGTATAATGCGAAAAGGTCAGATAAAAACTCATCTATCCAATAGTTCTTCCATTGCTGATGGATATGTTGAATTATTATCTTAATTTCTTCAGGTCCTGATACTCTAATTTTTTCTGTAATAAGTTTTTGGTAATGTTTAGTTATTATACTTATTATCTCTTTGTATTTCTCATTAAGCTCTTTGAGTTTGAGGTTGTCTTCTCTTTTAGAAATCACTGCATGAGCAATTTCATGAAACAAATCTGGCAAATGGAGAAGAAACTCAGACTCTCCCAGGGGTACAAAAATAACATCTGTAAAAGGATGAAAATAATAATAATTCGTTGATATACAAGCTACTGATGGAGGACTAATTGGAAGTTTTATCTCTTGATTTATCTTGAAGATCAATTTGTTAAAATATCCTAATTCAGGTGTTTGATAATATAATGCTGAAATCCCAAATGATTCTACCAATTCTATATTTCTCGTGGAGGTTCTGAATTCTCTAAGTATATATCTAAAGTTAGGAGTATCAGTCTCAATTTCTTGAATTAGATATCTAAGGTATCGGATATTTTCATCGATAATACGTTCACAGCCTTCGGATAATTTTGATAATTCATGATATTTCAATGGATAAGGTATCATCTTTTTTAGGATTAAACCTCTATTAATCTGTTCCTCTATTGTGGCTTTAAGATATTTTTTCAATACCTTTCACTCATCCTTTGAAAAAGATTTTCACACTCAGCATCTATTGCATCCGCTATATCCTCTAATATTTGAAAATCCTCCCCGGTTAAAAGTGGATTTTCAGAGTTTAATTTTAATTTGTTGTTCAATTTTAAAAGTTTTTCTTTGTATGTAGGCCAATCTCGATTATGTCTTTCTTTTAGAATATCGGTGACGCCACCTTCATTGAATACCACTATTGTTGATAAATTCCCTTTTAATCTCTCAGTAATTGGTTCAAGAACGTTTAGTAAACTTTTATTTGCTTCTCTAGTTTGTGTACCACCGGTTCTTTTTTTAATAGATTGTAAGGCTTCATCGAACTCTTTTAAAGTTTTGCTATTTATTTCAAATCTGGATGCAAAAACTCCTAAGTTACTCATATTTTTTGCTCCTTCTCCATTTTCTTTCCTTCCCCAGTTTCATCTTCTTCATCTTCACCAAATTTTAGTAAATCTTCATCATATTCCCCTGCTATTTCCCTCAGTCGAATATCCGTCATTTTTATTGATATGGGGTCTCTAGAACAATCATCAATTTTTGTCCATGTCAGGTTCGATAAGTAAAACACATCTTCAATTATATCTTTAATCGGAAAATGTCCTTCAAGTCTTATAACATGCAATGGTTTTGTAGTTCCCTCATGTCTAAATGGATATCCTGTATTGCAGATAAAAAATTCATTTTCTGAAAAAATTCTATAAGTTCCGACTATTGGGTTATATACTTTTTCAGCTTGCATACCAGATGGCAATTGAATCTCGAATAATCTTAACGGTATACCAGAGGTCTTTCTGATTTCTACGAAAGTTCCACTCGCATTTTGATTGATAGTTCCTTCATTTGATAATGTTTCTATTGCTTTTCGTATGCCTTCTCTTTCGGAAGGGTAGAAAATTCCATCCCTATGAACCACTATGCTTGTTATTTTATGAGGTACTAGCCCCTTTTCTTCCCTCATAATTTCAAGTATCTTTTGGTATATATGACTCTTAGTTAACTGTTCTTTTTGTTCTGTTACACTTTCAAAAAATCGTATTTCTGCGCCGCTCTTATATATTAAAGTAAACCCTGCAGTGTTATTTTTTACATCAATTCCGATAGTTAGATCTGCATTTAACGGTGTTTTTAAGACAAACGGCCAATGGGAGTTAAGAAGCAATATCTTATTTAGAGCAACATTTTTCAAATAGCCCTTATATTTTCCTTGTTGTCTTCCATCTGTTACTAACTCCCAATTGCTTTCTTTTCCGTCTAAGGAGGTATCTTCGAAACTTTCCTCTGCAGTAGCTGTATGTATTATCGAAACAAAAATTTCTCTTTTCCTTAATTCTTTCATCACCAAGTTTCCAAGTTCATCATCTTTTTTCATTCGTTCCGAGTATACGCGAGGTATCATCACAACGCCGTATCCAACTTTTGCATCATTTTCCGTTATTGCTTGAATTATCTGTTTGCCTATACTGTAGATTGATTTTTGAACTGAATCATCATAGGGTATTACTATTGGATCATATGACACTCTACTGTCGGGCGGGTATAACTGCTGAACACCACTTTTTAGATCATCTAAAAATTTTGTTCCAAATGACTGGTAGATTGATTCTGGAAGAATGAAGTATTGCCTATCGAATGGTTTTTTAATGAAAAGTCCAGCTTCATAATACACTAATTGCTTTTTCCTTTTCCCAAATTCTTCTATAGGTACTTGAATCGCACCTAGTGTACCCCTTACAGAGAGGACTTTGTTATTTCCGAACTCAATATCTGGTATTAGAATTCGTTCACCATCAAATGAGATTGGTTTTTGAGAAAGCTTTATTTTAACTGAGCCAAAAGTGATATCTCTGAGGTTTCTATCTACAACGAATTGAATTTCTTTGCGTCTTATATGCGGACTCTTAATTGTTTCAGAATGGAACTGTTTTATACTCGGATGGTCTGTTTTATAAGTCAGTCGACATAGTCCCGACGGGACATTTCTTTGTTGACCTTGACTATTTATATAGAATAATACGGAGCAATCTTTAGGTAGTGTGAGGAGGTTTTGTGATTTTTTTTGTCCTGAATGGTCATGCACTTCATCATATAATGTTTTTCCATTTTGTAGTATGACTTCATTAATCTTCAAATCATTTAATCCATCTATCCTAACTTCATACCAGGTATTTCCATATTCGTATAGACATTTTTGACCTTTATATCTCCTGAATTCGTTCCTGTCGATTTTTGTAGGTAAATAAAATCGAGAAACATATTTGCTACTTATATCGACACATACGCCCATTTTCCCGTTTGGCAGTTGAATTATTTTAACGGTGAATCCATGATATAGATCTACATCATTAGATTTTTCTCTGAAATTTTGATCGGATACTTTCCTGTAAAATGGATGTCCTGATTGAGGTTGCCAAAGAGCAGGATTATTATAAAGAGGATTTTGTAATGAAAATTGCAAGAACCTTGTTGCTATTTTTGCGGTTATTTTATTAAGATGCTCAAAATCCAATTTTCTTAAAGTTTGCTGCTTTTCTATCTTTACTGTGAGCCCTATAAGATCCATTGATGATGACAGTTCTTTAAAATCGTCTGGTTGTGCAATGAATGTCTCTTCCCCATCCCTAAAGGCTATGCATGGTGATTTTGTAGATCTGCTCAATCTATCAACCATTAATTGGATATTTTTATCGTAGTCTTCAGAATCTTTATTTAATCCACGAACATTATATATTCTATATTCGCAATTCAACTCATTTAGATTTTCTATTTCATATATGTTGGCTTCAATTTTTACCATCTAAATCACTTCCCAGCCACAATACAACTCTTTTGATTGAGTCTTCTCTTTCCAGCATATCTTCTTGAATTGGCATCTCGCGCAGATTTCTGGTGAATACGCTGTTTGAAATTGACGGACATCTATTTCACTAAAATCTTTTCCATTCTTTATCAGATTCATTTGGCTCGTTGATTGATAGATGTAATCCTCAATGTCGATTAAATCTTGTTCTGAAAGTACATACTCTCGCTTCGTATTCTTTAAAAGTTGATATTCGATTAATCTAAAGTCTTTTGGATTTTTGAGGATGCTTAAGCTACTCTTTGGAAAGTCATTATGAGGTTTAACAAGAGACAAAGCAAGTCCATAAACTCCAAGTTGTAACCAATATTCTGCATTTCCAAAAGCATGAACTTTCCAATCGATTATCGTGGGAGCTTTATCCTTGTGGAAAACAATTAAATCAGGTGTTGAGGAAATTGATGTCCCGACTATTTCATAAGTTAATGTTCTTTGCGCAATTAGATATGGTTTTTCAGCCATAAGGTCATTTATGAATTTTGACCTAATTAAATTTGTAAGCGCAATTTTAATCTCTTCTTTAGCAGTATCTAGTTGATTTTTATCTATTCCAGTATTATATTCTAAATCATAAAATGCGCAATATTCATCTCCTGCAGAAGATTTTGTCATACCAGATTGTAAATGCCTTCTTTGTATTCCAAAAGCAAGCTGCTTTTCCATAATTTGCATGGAATAATCAATTACTTCCCCCTCTCGGATGGAATATCCACATAATATTTGCGGGACAATCTTTTTCTCGATCACTTTATCTACTATGCTACCTCTCCATGCCGAAATGCTCTGTAATTGTTTTAATAGAAATGCTTCTCGTCTTATTGGATTCTTCATACTATGATGTGCTAGCATATCCATATAATACCATTTTCTCTGGCACTGTGAGAAGACTTTTGCTTTAGAAATAGACCAAGCCATTCATTTTTTCCCCCTTAATCTTAAGAATTGAAGATATTCTTCTAATTTTTTCTCTTCATCTTCCGTTAGGTCGTTCAATTTATTACCAATTCTGGATGATGGTGTTAAATCAACAATACCAGGTGTTGACTTTGAAGAAGGATATCCTGTAAGTTCCAGTAAATATTCATATGAGATATTGTAAAAGGTAGAAAGTTTATGCAGCATTTTTGGAGATGGTGCTTTTATTTTATCATATTCCAGTTGACAAAGATATGCATTTGAAATACCTATCTCTCGTTCCACTTCTCTCAGAGTTAAGTTAGACTTCTTTCTTGATTGTTTCAAATATTCGCCTAATTTCATTGTTATATGATATTGTAAAACAAGTATATAAATGCTTGTTATATCAAGCAAAATACTTGATATATTTAGCATGATTGAAAAAAGCCGGCAGATGGAAGAATTCATCTTGAAAAAGTAATAGCGGTTTTGAAAGGAATAAATAAAGTATACCCAGGTTTATCTTACAAAATGAGGATATTCCATTTGACTATTACATATTTATGAAATTGCGCCTGAAATAAAACATAAAAGTATAGAAATTCAATTTAAAGACCCAAACCCTGAGCATCGACCTGATGGTTCCGAATT
Organism: Candidatus Methanoperedens sp.; assembly: GCA_049301735.1. Taxonomy (GTDB): domain Archaea; phylum Halobacteriota; class Methanosarcinia; order Methanosarcinales; family Methanoperedenaceae; genus Methanoperedens. Next base: position 64,459 of record JBAQLI010000155.1, on the reverse strand, counting down.
CATTCGGGAGTCTGTGACTTCACCCACGACTGCATAGTCTCCCTCCTCCTTCATGTAAGTCAGCTCACAACTCAGGGAACCAGCTTTAGAGCATCTGAAAGGGAAAAATAGGGTAGTTTACAGATCGGACCTGCCAGTTCCAGAAGGCAGATATATGGACGTTTCCACTATCAAGGTTTCGAATAGTTTAATGCAGCAGCCCATCGCCGTAAGTTGGGGTTAGTGTCCACAGACATGTTGGGGTAAATTCAAAAACCCATGAATCTTGCCAATGAGAATCCAGAAGAGACGATTTTGAGGGCAAATGTAGCATTATTCAAAATATAGAATGGAAATAGATGATGTCGGTCTATTTCAACTCATAAATTATAACGTCTTTATTTTCGAATACTTTTTCAAAGTACTTTAAATCTGCGCCGGTATTGAATTTATTTGCCATCGTAGGCTTGATAATTTGTTCATCAGGCGACATAATATCCTGTTTCTGCATTGATTTAGGGTCGGCAGCAAACATCATTACGCCGATCAAGTCGTTAATTCTTTGTTTTGGTAGATAAACGATATTTGCGCCATATTTTTCAGCAATACCCTTTGCAACATCCTCAGAATCGGTTGTGAAAAATCTTGAGACATCTGCAACCTTTTCATCTGGTTCAAATTTATCGTATAATGATGCGGGTCTTGCTATTGTAAACTTTATGGCCTTTGAAGCATAGCTGATTACAGGCTCTTTACCAGCAGCCTTGATTTCCAGTTCAAAGTCCCACCATGCAAGAACTTTCCCTGTTTCTCTATTTCGCAAAAATTGCATCGCTTTATAGGTATCTTCTGAAATATGATGTCCTGTGGTATCTCCAGGCGAATCAATGAGATACGGGTGGGCGTCATCGTAATATGATGTAGAACCTGGCTCTATTTTGTAAAGCTTGTATTCACCGTTATCCCCGAGTTTCGCCACTAACATAGCATCTTTTAGTTTATTCAAATAAAGATAATAGCCACCAACAGATGCGAAAGTGATAATAAGAATCAATACAGTTGCTGTGAGGAATCTTTTATTCCTTTCTCCCACAGGCTTGCTGAAAAACGTCAGGGTACTTGGAATGCTTATGATAAGTGTAAAAAGTATCAAAGTTACAGTTCCGAAACTATAGCCCATATACGGCTTATCGAATACAGAATATGTAAATTCACTTGAAATCAGAAACTGGCTAAGATATAGCAAAAATGCAATTAGCAAGGCAACATTTACCAGTGCCAGTATCCTGTGGACATTGGCAGATTTTACAAAATTAAAGAAAATCATTAACGAAGATATGCCCACAAGTAGCAGTACCCCTGAAGAAAAGATATTGATGTCCATGAACCACCACGGGAAAATCATTGGCTTTGCCAGAACTCGAAGTGCGGTAAATATCAACCACGCTGCAAACACCAGATGCAGGACGCTAAGTAATCCCCTGAATCCCATGCCTTTTATTTTGTCTACATACTTTCCTCCATAAGACACCATATATATTTCCTCCTTTTTGTTTAACATTGCTGCATTGGGGCACCAGCCCATCGTTCTTCTTATTATCTCGGTTACATTTATTGTCATGTTAGCATCCTTACCTTCTCGAACAGTTCGCCAGTTTCGTGATTTATCAAATATTTAATTTAAAAAGTTTCATTTCTTTATTTGCATAAACAATGTCGTATCCGTCCATGGTTTGATTAGTCCATAACTTATAATAATTTGTTTCAGATGCATCTGGTGTCATTGCTTTAATATGATCTGTTTGGTCAAAATCATAGAACACTTGCTTCCCTTCATTGGAGCAAATCTCAATAATAAAAGCTATTACGCCATCGAATTTTCCAATCAAAAGATATACTTCTGAATTATTATATTTACTTTTAAAATTCCTGGCTATTTGCAAACCTTCAGTGCGATTAGATCCCATTATAATTTTTGAAACATTGATTACATCAGAATTTTCAATATACATCTGGTCAATAACAGTCCGCCTTTGTGCCCGATATCCAATATCATTGCCATAATCCCACCAATTAATTATCAGCGCATCCGATGCAGTATTATTTCTGATATAACTGTATCCCTTCATCATATCAGCATTCCCTATTCCTGGATTATCATTGGGTAATCTGGAAAATTTTATACTATCAATGGATGGTCCAGCAATAGATGCAAATAGAATTATTCCTGTAACAATAGATAAACTTTGAATAGCAAATCTTTTCCTTGAGCTTAATTTAGCTGCCATGTCAATTATTCCAATAAACCCTATTCCAATACTTACATATCCAAATAATGAAAAAATATCCATAAAATGAACTCTTGTTAGTCCTAAGATCATTGAGATCCCGACGGCTGATATCAAAAGCAGCCCAAAGCCATTGTTTTTTAAATATAAACTATAAAGCCCGAATAATAAAATTATAATTCCCAATATCAAATATTTTCCGAAAAACATCTCTAACCCTGGAAACCCAGGAGGTTGAAGATCGTCGGTGAACATATATACGATTGGTCTCGATGCATCTCCCATCATCTGCATTGCTCTTGTAATTTCTTCTAAGTTCCTCACAGGATACAGTATACTTGAAAGAGTTGTTCCCAAAATTAGCGTAATTATGATCAAAGCCCAAAAAGAGGAAAGGGGATATAACACCTTTTTAGTGGCAAAATAGTGTAGAGTAATTAGCAGACAGTAGAGAATGAGGATTGCATGAATAACAAAATAGCCACCCCACGAAAAGCCAGTAAGTCCAACAAAAATGGCAGGCAATAATATCCAGAATAAGTAAATAATCTTTTCTTTCTTTTTTGCAGGCAGTGGATCCTGTAAAACATCCAGTGCTCTAACTACAAGCGCTATTGTTGATATAATCAAGAATAATGAAAGTGCATGATGAAAGGTATACCCTTTCAATGTCCTTTGTAGTAAATAAAGGGAAACTGAAGCGAACACTCCACTTAATAACCCGGCTTTCCAGTTATATAATCTGCTACCCAGCCAGAAGATGACTATAATTGTTGCGGCACCAAGGAACGGAGGCATCAATCCCTCTGCCAGAGTCATACTCGACATGCCAAAACCGATGGGAATGATGTCAAACAATTTGCCAGCGAATGCCAGAAGGTATGCCATGCCCGGTTGATATAATGGAGCAGAACTAAATGGGTCAGGAACTGCTGGATGACCGTATGAGTAAATGTATTCTGCCTGTCTTGACATGTATGCAGGATTGGCAACATGCGTTTCCCATGTTCCTCCATATAATCGAATAAAAAACGCAAAAGCAAATAGGGATAATGCTATTAATGTATCTCGAAATTTAGGATGCCTATAATAATTTAAAATTGACATAATAAAAACCCACCTTTAATATCCCCTGACTCCCCTAACTTTTATTTTGTCTATATATTTTCCTTCATAAGATACCATATATATTTCCTCCTTTTTGTTTAACATTGCCCTATTCTGGCACCAGCCCATCATTTTTCTTATGGTCTCTGTCGGATTCATTTTTTATCATCCTTTTGAGACTGACTTGGCAATGCGACTTGTCTCCACTTTAAGAATTTTTCTTCAACAAGGTAGATGGTTTTCCTGTTCTTTTGTTCCCAGTAAACCACCAGAGGATAATTTATCCATATTGATGGGAAGAATATGGAAATCATAAAAAGAAGGGGATTTTCTTTTCCAATAGTAAAGCTCAGGAAGAGAATCGCAGCCATAATTATTGCATTAAAACCAAAGCTTTTCAGGAGTAACATATCATAACCTTTTATCTCGTTTTGGTCTATCTGGTTAAGTTTTTTCCATGTATAGGTAATCGAAAACACCGCATAGATCATGCCAGTAAGAATTCCTTTAGCTATGATCCCAACTTGAAATCCTTCTTCCAGCAGGTATTTCATTACAAAAAATAATGCCACAAAACCAACAATTCCAACAAAAGTCAATAAGAGAACAAAATTCCTATATATGTTCGCCCAGCCCATTTTTCCGAAATTCTGAATATCTTTTCCTTTTTCACCTGGCTGGAATTCCTCATCAACTGGCAGAGCTAACATGACTCGCTTTGATGCAAAGGCATTTGCGTTGGGACACCAGCCCATCATTTTTCGTACCGTTTCCATTACATTCATTGTCATGCTAACCTCAATTTCTCAAACAATTCATCCGCCAGCTTCGTGGGATCATCAGTCTTCTCAAGCTTAATTTTCATCTCATCCGCGAAATCCCACAAGAGCTCAATGCACTGAGCATATCTTGTACAGGCGCCGCAATTCCCTTCATGTTTATACCATACCTGCATCCCGCGCTTTGCAGATACGAAAATGATGGCATTGCTATTGAATGGTGCAGAATGCCCGAACAGGATGCCTCGTCCCATGTTAATTTTCTCCACCTCTATCTGGTTGGCGTGCGCCATCTCAAGAAGGGTATTTTCTATTCGTTCATCCATCGTGAGGAGTGCCTTTGAAACTGCCTGTTTGGAAATATTGAATAAGCGCGCTATGTCTATGCTGAGAATACCACTACGCCTGAGCCTCCAGAACTCAAACTGTTTATCATTTAAAGGCAGAAACATGAGTCAATAAACACAAGTTGACTATTTAAAGATTATGTCATAAAATAGCATTGTATCCTAAAAAATTCTTGTCAATTTTCTCGACTATTTCATACCCTGTTGTTTGGTTTTTAGGTCATGCCAGAATGGTCCAACCGATAAAAATATTCAAAAGTACTCAAATTCCAAATATTCAGACCTAGGTAGTAAAAATAGTCTAAAAACGAGTCATCAGTTTAGGATTTGATACTTTTTTATTTTATCCTTTTTTCTGAATCCCATTCTCTTGATGAAACAATTACCATTGCGATACCCATTATAATCAAAAAAATCCCGTCGGATATGACTGATACATGGAATAGATTATCCCCGAATTTCACCCCTATAGTTTTCACTAGTAACATATAGAATCCTATCAATATTACAAGGATACTTATAACAAAGAAGACTTCTCTATCTTTCATATTTTTCATCCTTTGAGATCGTCAGTATGCCAGGCAGGTATACAATACTGGGAAGATTGCAGCATTTTAACTTCCTGAACTTGAACTGCTTGTCATTAAAGGGCACGAACATATGTCAATATATGCATGTTGACATTTAAAGATTATGGACAATATTCTTCCATTCGTGTCATGAAGGCAAAAAAATAGAAATAATGCGCAGTAACCCCAAAGTATGTTTTGAAGTCGATGATTACGAGGGCGATATTAATAAATGGAGAAGCATAATTTTAAGCGGAATTGCAAAGGAAGTAAATGACTACAATGCCGTTTTAGTAAATTCACTTTCTTAATGTCTTCCACCACTTAAATTCAAACCAACGACTCCTGTTATAATTAGACCAATTGAAAGAATCTTTATAACAGTAGATGGTTCCTTGAAATAAAAAATTCCTATTAGTGCTATCAGAGCTGTTCCAATACCAGACCATACAGCATAAGCCACACTTACATCAACTTTTTTAAGAGCTAATGTAAGTGAAATTAGGCTGAGTATATAAAAGATAAACATTGCTATAGATGGCAGTGTCTTCGTGAAACCCTGAGATAACTTCATAGAAGTAGTACCAGACACTTCTAGAATAATTGCTAAGAATAAATAAAACCAACTCATTTGATGCCTCCGTTCAACTTAATCATATTTTTATTATTTAAACGTGCCCGTGTTCAGGTTCGCAAATGTTATGTTGGTTTAGTAATCTTAAGGATGCACATAACACCCATCGTATGCAGTCACTCCAAACCCCCAACCAGAGGTCGGGGAGCATGATACGGGGACTTCGTGCGGCTCTCAGAATCGTAGGAGGGACACATGAAAACCATTTATTATGGTGGAAAAATGGGCAGGTAGTGGAGTGGGTGGTATCTTAAAAAAAGAATTCTCCTGCCCATTACTTTCATTCAACCATTCATGATATTTAAGAATTACGATTGTTATAATTTTTTTATGTTTACTATTTCAATATTGAACTGTCGAATTACACCGCCCCAACCCGCTTTTTCCAATACCACGGAATAATGTTAATGGTTATTAGGTTTAATTGATTATTCCCAAACATTACCCTAAGCCAGAAATTCAGAATTTGGGTATAATCCTAGAAAATGGACTTATATCGCAAGAAACATTTTATTCATTGAGGAAGGCAGGTCTTCCATGCTTCATTAGCTTCTTCTCGTCTCTTGATCTCCGACAAAGAACATCCCAGGTTCTGATAGACATCTGCGATATCCTTCTAATCGCTCTTCATCATTTCAGCTATTCGATTACCACAGAAACCACACTGAAGAAGCTTTGCATTTCCAACTGTGAAATATTGCATTATATGACCACATTTTTTACAAAATGATGCATCACCTTTTGCTTTTAAGGTATCTATTTCCTGTCTTATAGAACGTAGTTGATTGTCATGCTCTTTGTCAATAAACATCAGGTCTTCATCACTAAATATTATTGGCATTTCTATTCACTCCCATTTTTCAATTTGTTTAACTATATCGATGCATGTCGAGATTGTGAATCCAAGCTTGAAAAAGGAGGCAAAACCATCTTAACAATGTTCAAATAGTCTTCCTTGAGAGTATAGACATTATGTTCATATGTCAAATAGAAACGTAGAATCCCCAGTCGGCTATGCATCTGTCCAACCATAGAAGAGACTGCTCTATAATTTACATTAAAACCCTGCTTTATGAGGTAATCATAAATTTCAACGGTATTACAGCTCTTCTCCTCTGAGAATAACCTTAGAAGAGATTTCCTAATACCTATCTTATCTTTAAGGAGAAATTTTATCAGCCTATTTTTAACGCCATCGTCTATTTTCTTCATTGAATCACCTTTTCGACCTATCATAATTGAGCAGAGAAAAATTCTAATTGGATAGAGGAGTTAAGAATATGGGCTTAATCTAACGCTCCCGACTAAGACATATTTTTTAATTTTAAATAGCTTTTCCAGTATTATACCCAAATGACGACATTAGACGTCCCACTTTTTACACACTTTCATTAGCGTTAGTTTCCACAGACAAGTTGGGGTAAATTCAAAACATAAATGATTGCTCCTTGACTAAATTCCACAATCGAACGACTGGTTTTGTTGAATATCATGACGTAGTAGTTATGATTTTTATCCGAACCGGTATCTGGACATTAACGTTAGGTTTGTGGTTCTCAATATATTCGGGGGTTTTTGTGGATTTGGAGGCTGCCTAACGCCTTTAAATCTATTACAATCCCTACGGATGCGGTAGATTTAATACTGACCGTTGCAAGAGGTTTTGAGTGATAAATTTCATAGCGACGGAGGTATTCAGGTCTTGAGGATATTTGGCATAGATATATCAAGGGCATACAAGGGCACCAGAGCCGTCGTGAACGAGGCGTACAAGGGCGCAGCTAAGATGGCGAAGGGCAAGAAGCTGAAGTCTCCTGTGATTATAGCGGATTTTGAAAAGTTTGAAGGGTATTTCTATCAGGATGCCCATGTGTTCGGGATAGTTACCTGTATTGCGGATAGTATGTCCGAATCAGGACTATCATTTGTCCATTCTGACAAGAGTATCGCAGAACAGGCAAATGACATTGTGAAGGAGTATGAACTGGATACCCTTGTCTCAGAAATGACAGTCGCAGACATGGTGTTCGGGAACTCTTTCGTTGTAACCGACCCAGCAAGCAAAGACTTCGATTTCCTGGAGCAACTGAACCCAAGATACATGTCAGTCAAGAAAGCTGACGGTACAGGCAGGTTTGACGGGTGGAGATATCAGGAAAGTGAGATGGATGCAACATTAACTGGAGAACAAGTTACTCACATCCCAATAAACAGACTTGCAGGTTCAACATGGGGAACGTCTCCACTTCAGCCACTTACGAGGATACTCGATCTGAAGGGAAATGTAGAGGTGAATCTTGATCATCTTGTCACCCGTTACCTTGTTCCAAGATACGTCTATCTTCTCGGCAGACAGGGAACAAGCGTTCCACAGGAAGTGATTGACAGCTTCGCAAAGAGTCTTGCAGATCCGGGAGTTGCGCAGGACCAGGTTTTTGAGAATAATCTTGAGATCATGACTATGGGCACACAGTACAAAGCCCTTCACGTCGGATACATTCTTGATTATATTCATCAGTCGCTGTATACAGGGCTGGCGTTCCCGGACTCCTTCCATGTAGCTGCGGGATCTACGGAGAGCACCGCGAAGATACAGGCGGAGATCTTTAACAACAAGAGGATCGGCGGATTGCATAAAGTGTATGCGAATCCAATAAAGGGAATACTCTCAGCCATCTTTGATAAAGAAGGCATCAAATACGATAAAGTTCCTGAGCCGAAGTGGGGACAACTGACTCAGGCTAGTCTGGATTCCAAAGTGGATTATCTTGTGAGACTGGCAGGTATCTCAGACCAGGCAGGACAGAGGGTACTCCAGATACCAGAGTTGCGGAAGTTCGTGATGGACGAACTCGGCATAAACCTGGATGCTCAGGTTGATCAGGGCAATGTGGATAACACGGGCAAAGCAGGTATTGCAAGTACCAAAGGCTCAGGCAAAGGCGGGAAAGTATGATTGTTTTGCGTGACGTGATAGAAGAACTACGTAAGAGTCCAATCTGCGAGGGATGGCTCGTTGGCGGAGTCGTCGAACGCGGATGGTCGAATAGAGATGCAGACCTGGTCGTTACTAATGTCCCAGTAGCAGAAGGTCTGCCATCTTACTTTGATGTCATTGTGCAGGAGAAGAGCCCTGGAGGACCGAGCATCCCGGTGGCTGGACTCAAGGCAGTATTGGGATTCAAGTTTGACTTCATGAAGCCCACCAAGACCCAGGGAAGTTCGAACGAGTTCTATAACATTGATGACTTCAAGAGCCTGAAGCCGGGCGATTACTTTGTGGAGCCGAAGTATGATGGCAACCGTGTCCAGCTAAAGAAAGCAGGATACAAGGTCTGGATCCTTACTGATATGGGAAACGACATCACAGACAAGCTCCCAAACATCGCGGAGGAAGCCAGGACAAAGATCCCATTCACCGTTTGCATATTGGATTGCGAACTTGCAGCATATCGCGGGTCACAGAGATTAGATCACAGCGGAGTTGCAGCGTTCTTACATAGCACAACTCCCCCGGAGGACTATCACCTCAGACTTAAGCCATTCGATGTTTTGTTCTATGAAGGTCAGGACATGCGCGGAAAGGAACTCGCAGACCGCAAGAAGCTCATTGCAAGGATTCCGTGGGGCGAATCGATTCACCCGATCAAGTATAAGCTAGTGAAAGCTGACGGTGTAATTGCAGCTATCGAGGAGATGACAACCTCGGAAGGTGCAATGGTGAAAGATGCAGCTTCTAAATACAACAGTTCAGGAGAAGGCTGGTACAAGTGGAAGAAGCAGTACGAGATTGATGCTCAGGTCGTCGCTATAGACGCGAAGCAGGACGGCTTCATATATACATGCAAGGTAGGGGACATCACTATCGGCGATACCTACGTGACTCAGGTGAGGGCGAAGGTCGGAGATATAATTACAGTCAGCGTTGACCATATTACTAAGAAACAGGATGGTTCCTGGGGCTGGTATGCACCAAAGGTCAAGGAACTAAGGGATGATAAGAGCCAACCAGACCCGGTGTCAGTACTTCAGAAGATCCTGGATATGCCAAGCATTGAGAATGCTAAGGTAGTTCAGTCACAGCCACCGAGCGTTTCAGAAGCAGGTACAGGAACGGGTGTTGCACCAGCGGCTACGACAGCAACAACAAAACCGGGAGAAGACCTGCCTTTGTCTGAGGGCAACTTTGTCCTGCAGGAACACTGGTGGGGCGACAAACATCACTTTGATCTAAGATTTGAGAAGAAGGATTCCGAGGGTAAGCCGATAATGATTGGCTGGACACTACTTGCAGATTCGCAGAAAGAGTTGATTGACAAGATCAGTTCAAACACGAAGATACTCAGCAAGCGTAAGATGTACCATGACCCGAAGTGGCTTTCCTTCGAAGGCGATATCCAACCCGGCAATGAAGGGAACCCGACCAGGAACTTAGTGGCTCATATGGAGATCAGGGCTAAGGGTCATTACAAGTTCGATAGACGACAGACTGATTTCGTTGATGTAGTTCTCTCAGGAGCAGGCATCCCTGAACTTAATGGCAGGTTTTACCTCAGACTTGTTAAGCTCAGCAAGGATTCGCAAGGGAACCAGAAGTCTGCAAGCGAGGACACTGGAGAAGACTGGCTGTTCTGGAAGGCTAAAGTACAGGAATCAGTTATCAGCAGACCGGTTAAGTTCATCGCAGAATCATTCAGAGTTGCGGAAGCAGATGCTACAGTGCCAAGCGACGAACATGTTGACGTTGAAATCACAGTTATCTCGACAAATGTAACAGCTAATGGACGCCAGTATACACTGGAAGACCTTCAGCAGAACGCCACACGACTTAATGGAGAAGGCGGACTGATATTCGCTATGGGCAAGCACCCGGATAATAATGAGGAGCCGGATGCAATGGACAATGTCGGTCTTGGCAAGACGTTTGTACGGGATAGAAAACTCGTGTCGAAGGCGACGATCTTCAACACATCAACAGTACCAGATATGGTTAGACGCATAAGACTCGGACTGGTACGGGATGTCAGTATTGAGGGAGTGGCTCAGAAGTTCCTGAGAGTCTGCGACGGCAGTGGCTGCTGGCAGAGGGCTTTCGGGCTTACAATTCATCGTGCAGTATTCGTTTCAGCCGGAGCTGACCCTCTGGCTAAGATCGAGAAGATACTGGAATCAATAGAAGATGAAATAGGAAAAAACATGACAAACGGTAAGGATGGCGCTCCTGCCTCTGCAACAGTAGTTGTTGCGGAGTCGGCGCCCGCAAAAGAGGCTGCTGCATCTGCAGGGACGGCAGCTGTGAACGTTGAGAAACCAACGGCTGTGGCTGGGGCTACTATAGTAGTTGCCGAAGCACCACCCGCATCCGTAAAGTCTACTGAGGCAGTAGCTGCACCAGCAGCCGTTACACCAGAGACCAAACCGGTAGTGACGATCGACCAGGTTCTGACGGTCTGCAATGACCTGAGTAAGATGATGACGCAGATGGTCAGCGCTATAAGCGCAATGGGAACCGTCGCATCATCGGGTACGAAGGAGTCAGTACCAGCAGCCAAAGAGAGTGCTGTTATAGAGGCAGCCAAACCAGCCGCAGTTGTTGCGGAAGCCGCGAAACCAGCAGCCGTTGTTGTAGAAGCAGCAGCAACCACTGTCGTTGAAGCAGCAAAACCAGCAGTCACTGAATCACAAGGATCACCTGACAATCTTGGGGTTGAGAAACCACCAAAGGTAAAAGAATCTCAGGCATCCCCCGGAAATGCGAACACGAGCTTCTATGAAGCGGTCAAGAAGCTAGTACGGTAAAATCGAGAACAGTAAGAAGGAGACAGATATGGCAGAAATTGAAACATTCAGGATAGATAAGACAGAGGACGTGAAGGCAGGAACGGCTGCATTGTGGGATGCTACGAACAAGAGAGCTATCACAATGCCGGCTGCACCAACCAATGCCCAGATCGGCGGGTTCGTTGGTGTCTTCAATCAGAACAGAGTAAAATTATCGGACAACTTTGATGGATCAGTGACTTATTCCGACCAACTCGGCGTAGTCGTTCACGGTCCGGCATATGTTGAGGTAGACGGTGCAGTTGAAGTCGGCGACTTGCTGATGTTCTCGGCATCGGCTGCAGGAAAGTTCACAAAGAGAACGTATGCCACACTCGACACAGTGTATGGACATGCCAATGTAGAGGCAGAAGTCCTGAAACAGGCAGCGCTCCCAAGAATCAAGGTAATGGAGAAAGCAACCGCAGCGAAGAAGATCAAAGTCCTGATCGGTTCAGTCTAAGGAGGAGAGAAACATGGCAAACCCAACAGCAGCAGGCATAGGAACCTATGATAAGGAATTGCTTGACGCAATAAAAGTACAAGCACAGTTAATGGTTGACCCTATTAAGGGCTTTGAGAGCAGAACAGTTCTGTCACAGTTCTTACAGGCAGTCACTCTTACAGATGAAGACCCTGGTATCAACCTGACCAAACTTTCACAGGGAAGAGTTGTAAGCCGGATACCGAAAGGTGGACCCTACCCAAGAGTCTTTTCGGACGTAACCAGCTTCTTCCTCCAGCCAGTGAAGATCGGTGGAAGGTACGACAATTACCTCGAAGACCTTCTGGGAGTCAGCACAAATGTCCGCGCTGCAATGACTGCAGGAACGTTCGAGAAACTCAGAGATGACCTCGCACTGACGATAGATGAATTGGTGGCATTAGCCTTTAATGCTGCACCTACCGCGAAAGATATCTATGACGGTTCAGCAAGCAATGCATGCACAGCGTTCAGCATGTCTCACCTCGACAAGATGATCTTGAAACTCAAACAGAAGACTGGTGTAAGGACTCTCCAGGACTACTTCCTGGTATTACCAAGCACACTTGAGTATAACCTCAGACTCGACGGCGCCTTTGATAGCGCACCACAGCTGAAATCAGAGATCCTGGTCAAAGGACAGATTCCTCAGCAACTTGGCGGACTTGGCGGCGTCATTGTAAGTGAACTCATGCCAGTCAAGTACGACAGCGCAGGCGGCATGCTTACCACAGGAGATGCACCAACCGGCAGATGGGTGCTCCCAAGCATGTTCACTGACACACCGACTGATCTTCCAGAGGAATACAGGAAGGACACAATAGCAGCAGCAGAGTTCGTGGATACCAAGGTAGCGGTAACGGCATGGCTCATACACAGGAAAAACTGCGGTTATTACCTCGATCGCAAGCCTACCAGTGGCACCTGGGACTATGTAGAACCAACAAAGAACCAGGATGACGACAGCATGGGCGCTAAGCTCAAAGCATTCGTCAATGCAGCGATAACCGATACCAAGTATATGATCAGAGGCGAGAACTTCAAACTCACCGTGGTCTAAACCAGGGTGATTTTCTTTGAATATCTATACTTCAACGGTTGAGGGGTTGTTATTGAACAACCCCGCTGCTATTCTTCACATGGGTCAGACGCTCAGGGTAGAGCATGACACAGTGGATGTCCTGACTGCGGTTACAAAAGGCGAACTTGTATTAAAGACCGTCATTGCACCCGAACCGGTACACACCTCAGATGAACCTAAACCAGGAGAGCCAGAGCGAACTGATGGCGAGATCGGATCAGGTCATAGTGAAGAGGACAAAGAGAAACAGCGAAAGGATGCCGGAAGCAAGAAGCAAAGAGGCAGGTAAGCCAGACGGCTTATAGAGCGGAGGCAAGAGGACATGGCGGACTATACCTTGAACGATGCATGGTGCAGTGTGCAGGACGTTCGTAACCAGAATGCACTGCTCACAGCCAGTGTAATAGATGGCGATACTATGAATGGCTCTGTGGATGATGCCGTAGAGCTTATCAAAGGAAAGCTCAGGGCAAGGTATGACCTTACCAAGTTCACTATACCGCTTCCAGCAGACCTCATGCAGATTCGTCTTCTCACAGCAAAGCTCGCCTGTTACAAGGCGGCTGGTACACGACCAGATGTTGTGTCGAATCCAGAAATGGCAACGTTTCTCTGGACTCTTGCAATGAAGGAGTTGAATGAACTGTCAGAAGGGAATGCGTCACTGCCCTCAGGGTATCTTGTATCAGGGAACTCTACGATGCCAGGCGCAATCCGTGGCGCTTTGACTCCAAGACCAACAAGAGGCAGTACCTCAAGACATCACTATGATCTGAGGGATTAATGCCAGGACTTGATGGGATTGGTAGAAGCCAAAACAGAAGGAGGACTGAGTGAGTATGGAACTTGACGGGATCGCGTCTAAGCTAGACGACATGAAGGAGAGGTGCGGAGAACGCATGTTGCAACTCGAGAAAACGGTAATAGTCACGATCGAGTCACAGAAAATTGTACTTGCTAACAAGATAGCAACACTTGAGGATACTGCAAGACAGCATGGGCAGGCAATCGATAAACTGAAGGAATGGAGAACACTTCAGGTCGGCGCCCTAATTGTCATCGGCATAGTTGTTGACTGGATAATCCAGAAAATGCCCTGGAAGTGGTAGTTATGGGCGACGTGAAGTTCTTCGAGTTAAATGGAGTAAATCTTACTCCATACACCCTCAGAATCGAGGACATCCAGGATGCAGACGTTATTGCAATGAGCACCCTTGGTGAAGAGTTTAAGGATTCAGCCGAGAAGAGCCCAGGTTCCAGGAAAATCATCTGGAGCGGGAACATATCGAATGAAACTGATTACCTGAGGTTTAGAAAGGAGGTATTTGGTAACCGAAGCAAGATCGCGAAACTGAACCTGAGCAGGCAGATAGTGATCTCAGGATTGGGCTTCAGGAAGGTCATTGACCTTCAGAAACCAGAGAATACCAAGATAGAAGTCACATTATTAGCAGCAGATCCGCGCGAGTACAATGTAACCGAATCAATTGTTGAGAAGACGGTATCGACTTCTGAGACAACCATCACTGTAGTGAGCGATGGCGAGGCACCAACAACACCGGAATGGACGATCACCGCCATTGGCACAATCGTCAATCCGGTGATCACAGATTCAAAAGGTGATTCCATAGAATGGGATGGCACTCTGAACCCCGGTGATGTGCTTTCATACAAAGAGGATGGGTCTGTTCTATTAAATGATGTGGTTGTAGAACCCGCAGGAGGGGAACTACTTTCTGTAGATCCTGGCTCTACGGATTTCATATACAGTGACGATAGTAGCTCGTCTCATTCATGCATACTAAAAGCGACATGGAGAGATGCGTTCTACTAGACTAAGACTAAGAAATAAGAAGGAGACAAAGGACCATGGTAAATGTAACCAAAGGAAAGAATGTAACCGTAGAAACCTACGATGCTGACCAAAGACAGCATACTGGGGATGGCGCCAGAGTAGTGTTTGGGGTGCCGGATCCAGGAGTTGAGACCGATGTGAAGTACAGCAGAGTATATGTGGAGAATAGTGAGGTGACTCCAGCATCAGTAGCGCTTGGCGCTTCAGTTGCAATTACAGGAAATGTCACTTTCACCAACGGCAGTGCGACCGTGACAGGCACAGGTCTGAGTACTCAGATCGCCCCAGGCAATTCGATAAGACTCGATGCCGATGGCTCATGGGCTGAAGTTAAGTCAATTGAGAGTTCCACTTCATTGACCCTCACTGAGAACTATTCAGGTGCAGGTGGCGCAGCAGGAGCAGGCTCGTTCAAGGGCGCACAGTTAACTCTCTCAGTCGCTCCTACCAGCAATGCAGGAGTTGTGCTTTACGTTCCCATAACTAAGAATGGTGCTTTCAGCGTCCAGCAGGACGTCAAAGCAGACATAAAGACAACAACCGAGGATATCAAAGAACTGGGCAATGATGCCGTCACCAGGGATGTCACACAGAGAGTAGGCACACTCGCACTGACCTTCGCTCAGGCGAGCAACCACACACTCATGAGCAAACTGACAGCGAACAGCAGGAATGACACCTACATGGTGATCGCTGTCAAATATAAGAACACCTCGCCTGCCAGCTACCGCATCTACAAAGAAGCAAGGGTTGCTGACTTTGGGTCCGGTGTTTCAGCTGGTGGCATTGCCACTGAGACTGTAAGCCTCAACTGGGTACCGCCACTAGAGATCAAGACTTCGTAAATGAGGGGGCAACCCCTTTCACTTTTTCGTAGAAGAGATAAGATAAAAAGGAGACAAAGGACATGGTAAATGTAACTAAAGGCAAGAATGTAATAGTGGAGACCTATGATGCAGAGTCAAAGGAGTTCACTGGAGATGGATCGACAGCTGCTTTCGTAATGACGGGTGCGGTAGCTGAGTCAGATGTGAAGTACAGCAGAGCGTATGTAGACAATGAGGAAGTGCCAATCACAAGCATAAACACAGGCACAAAGACCGTTACCCTCACAACAGCACCAGCAAATGGCGCCGTGGTCGTAATCTACACACCTACCACCAAGAACGGTGCTTTCAGCGTCCAGCAGGATATCAAGGCAGACATAAAGACAACAACCGAGGATATCAAAGAACTGGGCAATGATTCCGTCACCAGGGACGTCACACAGAGAGTAGGCACACTTGCACTGACCTTCGCTCAGGCGAACAACCACGCACTCATGAGCAAACTGACATTGAACAGCAAGAATGACACCTACATGGTGATCGCTGTCAAATATAAGAACACCTCGCCTGCCAGCTTCCGCATATACAAAGAAGCAAGAGTTGCTGACTTTGGGTCCGGTGTTTCAGCCGGTGGCATTGCCACTGAGACTGTAAGCCTCAACTGGAAACCACCACTTGAAGTAAAGATCTCATAAGCCGGGAGTAATTCCGACACGGAGCAAGTGCATAGAAAAACGACCATGCTGCACGGGATTGGTGCAGCACTATTTTTTGAGTATATAATAGAGAGATAGAAACAGAGAGGAATCATGGAAACAGATCAGGAAAAAGACGGAGTCAAAGGAGAGCAGCCAGACCCAGAAGAGACAGAGGTCTCTGAAGAAGAGTTACGGGAGATGTTGCTCACACAGAGAGTCAATATAAAGATCGTACTTCAGTCAAAACTAATCTTATTATCACCCCTCAAATTCGAGGACTACCCACTCACAAGAGTTCTGTCAAACTCCAATTTCCAGGCGCCAACAGAGTACCAGTCATTGGTTATGGCTAAGCTGATCAATACTATCCTCGCAAGGAGTAAGCTCACTCCTGGAGAGATGGACGTGTTGAGAGAGGATTTGCTCAAGACCTATCATGTGATCGGTTCTGCAATCGAGAAAGCGCTTACCGAAGTATTAACAGATTAAGCCGTTCGGCAGGAGTTGGATCATGTTTCCCAGTCAGATTCGCGCAGCGATAGATGTACTCGCTGAACGTTTGGTCTATTTGGATGGACTCCTAAGAGAATCCGCTTTGAGCGGGACCAAGTTAGAAGATCTTCGCAATAAACGGGAGGCAGTTGCTGCGGAGATCGCGCAACACGAGGGGACGTTAGCGGGTCTTGATAAGACTACGGCTAAGATTGGGATGGGCACCACTGAGACTTCGGGTGACTGGTACAACGGATTTCCTGGAAAGGGCGTACCAGTATGGGCAACTCCAGTAGAGGAAGCACAACAGTATTATGACGCATTAGAGGAGACACGACGGCTTTCAAGTAATCTGGCTGAACTAGACGATATAGATCAGTATAAACTGAAACAACTTCGGTATCTTATAAGGGATGACAAGGTTCCATCAACTAAAAAGGAAGAGTATCAGAACCTTGTGAGCTCTTTTGATAAAGCTCGGATCGAGGCGCAGGGTATATCAAACGTAGCTTCTATCAAAGTTCCGTTTAATGCATGGTCAATGGATCGATTGGACGCGGGAGAGAAGGTATCTACATCCAGAACCAGCAAGCTAGGAAATGAAGGCGATACATTCGTCGTCAAGGGGAAGACTTTCGAGATTGAGTCCGTATCGAGGAAGAGTCTGAGCGAGATCTCACATGACTATTATCTTGATGAAGGCGCTAAATCTCCAGAAGAGTTTGAACAGGTTTGGGAAAGCCTGCACCCAAACGGATTCAGACCAAGCCAGATAGTTTATTTCCACCAGTTCAGGGAGTTAACTCCCGATGTAGTAGAACTTAAAAAACTGATTGCAAAACCCAGACTGACACAGACTGAGTCCCAGAAGGCAGTATTGCTTACTCAGAAGGTGTATAAGACAGAGTCCCGGAACACTCTTACCCCAGAAGAGAACATCGCATTGAACAAACAGGTAAGAAAGAACCTGGCAGACAGCTACACTACACTTTTCAATGATGGTGAGGTTAAGGCAGCCAAGGTTGCACAGTACAGGAAGAGGCAACTAGAGCAAGAGTACAATACACTAATAGAGATCAGGAAGAAGTCGCCGGTTCAGGAAGTTCCGGAAGTGCCTGAAGTACCGCCCCTGGATTCAGAGACCGATAAAGGGTATTGGAAGAGCGTTATCGTTCCACCGTTTGCTACATATGAACCTATTCCGACAACGTTTGTGGATCACACAAAAGGCATCCAGGACCTTAGTAAGCCTGTTATAGACAGCCCGATACCCGGGGCTCCGTATTTGAACAGCTGGTTGCAGAACGATGCCTCGGATATACGGCGCACATCTGCTCAGGACGCGAGTAAGGAACTTACCACAGAATGGTTCCAATCAAGGGGCTTTATTCGCCAGGAGGCGCAAGAAGAGTCCAAGGGCATTGTATCCCTTCCACAGTTTGAGTTTGACACCAAGACCATCGGCGTTCCTACAGAGATTACCAGTCCATTGTTTATTCAGCGGACGCCAAAGGAACTTGAGGCAATAAAGAAAGCCGAGAAAAGATCAGAGGAACTAGAGGTAGTAAAAGAAGTTAAGGAAAAGAATCTATTTATTAATACAGGCAAGCCCGGAGGGAAGCTCGTAGACGAGGACTTTTATGAACCACGTCTGGGCGAAGAGGGCACCATCTATTATAAACCCGTGTTCTTCCGCACAAAGGAAGGCACAATCCAGTATGCTGGCGAGAACCCCAAGATAATGCTGGAATCCAGACTAAGCCAGGATACAAACCCAAAGACTACGTTCGAGGACCTGTCGTTTACTAGCTCAGGTCGGCTTGAGAAGATCATGAAAGAACGCGGTGAGTCGTATCACTTCGAACAGTATGATCGGGACATAATCCTTTCAAACAAAGGGTTGCCGGTAAAGAAACTTGACGAAGCGAAACGTGAGGAGGAGAGATTCAAGAAAGAGTTTGTAACTTATTATCTCATAGACCACCCGGAGCAATTACAACCCTGGCTGGATAAGGCGGACCCAAAGACACTCAAATACCTCAATGAAGCATGGGGGGGATTAGATGTTGTAAGGCGCCAGTACCTTCCACAGATAGAGTATGTTGCCAGGGATCAGAAGGGCGAAAGAGTAGTGAAGTCGCTATCAGTACCAAAGACAAACTATGATCTTCCGGACGACCTGGTAGCCGATCGTGCTTTAAGAGAGAAGCTCATTCAGAAAGGGTTAATAGAAAGCGCTGAGAGCAGGCTGCTTAGTATTCCATCCCTTAAGCCATCAAAGGAAGATCTGTTAACACATGAACCTGATAAGGACCTCTGGATAGATGCGGGAGTCTCAACAAGAAAGATCATTAATGCCGTGGAAGCCGAGACGGGCGCTAAAAAGAACACAGTAGTATATCTAATAGAGGACGAACTTCCTACCGACCCAATCCAGTATGCGCAACTGGTTAAGGATGTGCAGTCAGGTAAAAAGCAGTATCTCTCGAAAATAGGCGAAGAGATCAAGAGTGAGACCCAGGAAGTTAAGGCTCCAGAGCCTGGACTCGGAATGTCGGTGTCGTCAGATATCCTTAACCTGCTCAAACCCCAGGACGTACCCAAGGGAATTCGGAGACTGGATGTCAGCCCAATTGAGAACGATGTTCAGGTAGTCCGGTTCATACCGCAACTGAATAAAATGGCGCCATTCAGATCCATAGAGGGTATCAGGGCGCAGGCCCTTGGAGAGATCGCTGCAGACGACAGGGCACTTAGAGTAACTGATCCCACTGCCGTAAAAGGAACTGTGATTTATGCTGTAAAGAACCCGGAAGGGAATGTAAGGCAGAAGGGTACGATCGTAGCAGAGAACGGAGCGCTTTTCGATTTCATAGAATATAATAACCCGGATGCCAAGAATCCGATTCTTGAGTATAACAAAAGGTATACTATTCCCAAGCCAACGCATATACCGGTTAAGGAAGGAGAGACAAGAGTAACAATACCGCTTAACGAGAATAGGGCGGTTTACACACCCTTCGAGAATTATCAGATCACTACAAAAGGGAAGGTGAAGGTAGTAGAGGATTATAGAGCAGATGAGACTACAAATACGTTCCAGTGGGGATATATAGAAGATGAGAAGGGGAATCAGATAAAGTGGACTACGTTTAAAGAGGACAATCCACCCATTCTAGAGTCAGGACAAGATTATACCGTATACAATGCCTGGATGCAGGCACATCAAAAGAATATACCGAAGTGGGATTATGATACGAGAACCTATTTAGTCCCCCCCGAAGCAGGAAAGCCAGAGTTAAACATTAATCTTAAGCCCCAGAACATATATGCGAAAGACACTCTCGCTGAGGGGGAAGATGCGGAAAGAATAAAGAACTTAAGGGATTCCACATACAGAACTCTTGTTGAACCGGGCAAATCGGGACTGTTTGAGCAATCGGCTGGTTTGCAACCGAAGCCAAGAGCGGTTCAACCCCCAGCAGACCCAGTGATCGCCACTGCCATTGAGGATGGGAAGCCGGTTGTGATTACGAGGTCAGGGAAGCACACACCCATCGCAGAGTATCTCAAACTGAACAAGCCGGTCGGATCATCTGTAAAGGTTGGTGTAGCACACGATGAGGCGACTCTGGATAAGATAGAGGCAGAGAATCCACTGGATGACGAAGCGCTCTACATGATGGGCTTACTTCCATTGGGTGCGATGGGATTGAGTCCAGGATCGTCTCCCAAAGGAATAAGAGCAGAGGAGGCGACTGCAAAGCAAGCATCAGGAGACCGCATTGCAGCAGAACAGGGTATCACGATGGGCAACCAGATACAAGCAAGTCCACTGGGGCACCCGGATGCTGCAAAACAGGCTATTGGGATTGCTACAGGAACATATAACGTCGCAAGCGAGCTTGCGAGTATCTGGGGTTCAAAACTGAAAGAGACATATCAGCGTGCTGTAGATAGGACTGCCGATTATGATAAGGAGGCAGCAGCGGGAACGATGTCACCCTATAGAAAGTATCTGCCTGTGGATCTCGCACTGACCGGGCTGGATGTTATGGGTGCAGCGCTGCATCCACTATCATATCCACTGCAGGCAGTCTGGGGAATGCAGTCTGGGCTGAGCCCAATGGAAGGTATTCGCCAGGAGATAACGCCGTCAAAAGCATTGGACATAAAGAACCCATTGATAGGCTTGGGGGCAGACATTGTCCTGGATCCGCTCAACCTGGTAGCAGGTGTGGGTCTTGTTAATGATGTCAGAAAAGGCGAGGAAGTGTTCACAGGTCTCAAAGGACTCGTTAAAGGGATACCGGAACTTCTGAGGAATGAGGATGCGATCCTTGGAAGAAGGATGCCCTCAGACACGGACAAGTACATTACAGCTGTGGGGCGCGCTACACAAAGTGCGAAAAGATTGAAGACTGTGGATACTACTGATGCGGTTGCACTCAAGAAGGCAGCCGACGAGTTCATGGCATTTAGGGGAGAGTTCAAGCAGGCTCTGTCTGATATACCGGAGGGCGTCAAGACATCGGACAGCATGATTGCAAAGCAGCTTGACTACAATAATGCGATCTCGTCTTTACCTAACGAGATTTATAACAAGATCCAGGAACCAGAGTATGCTGAACTGAACAAGGTCATTTATCAAGATCTGTATAGCACAGCCGACCTCCAGAGGTCCATAAAGAGTAAGACTATAGAGACCGCACCGGAGCAACCGGTAGAGGCAGTAACCGCACCTGTAGAAGCAACATTACATGAGCAGAAAGGCAGGATAGATTATAGAGCGAGTGCAGTAGAGCCCAGTCAGGAAGGTAATGCATGGGATCAGTGGATGAGATTGTTCGAACCCCAGGAGACAAAGGCAACAACAATATCCCAGAACATACCCAGACCAGATTTTTCTGAGACCAAACTGCTCAATAGAGAGAAAAGACTTGCCAATAAGGTCTTACGAGATGAATATGATACAGCCGTAGCAAAGCGGAAAGAGGGGATTGCAAAACTCGCAACAGTAGCAGATGATGCTGAGTTTAACAGAGTATATAATGAGGTTTATGAAGCGGACCGAGCGGTAAAGTCACATAACAGTGTCATGACCAGAACGGAGTCTAAGGATGAGATGACTGCTATGCTCATGCTGAGGTCATCACTTCCAAAAGATGTAGTTCGCCGTATAGATAGAATAGAGCTTAAGGGCATGGGATGGACTGAGGATGAGATTACGGCCAGCCATGCAAGGATGGATCTCTTGAACACCAAGGCTAAAGAGCCAGCTGTCAAGGAGACCCTGCCAAAGCAGACCGTCGCTACCGCACCTGTTGTTCCAGTCGAACCTATACAGATAGAAGTATCTCAGCCCACATCGCCGTTAGTGAAACCAAAGATTCTGGAAGAACCAGTATCAGCGGTTAGACCAGCGGAGCCAGGTGTTTATGAGATAGCAAGACCAGTAACTCCAATAGAACCTCAGACTGCAACAGCGGTGCCAGAACAAACGGTACCAGTAGTTCAACCAGAGATAATAGCACAACAAGAAGCACCAGTTTCTTCAGCCGCCTCGTCACCTCCATCGCCGTTAGTGAGTGAAACACCAGTCACACTCAGAGATCTCAGGCAGAAGAATATCTTATTGAATAAGGAGATAGAGAAGCGGGGGATTATGCCACAGTTCCCATGGAATACTGCGGCATTGGGAATAGGAGCCGCTGGTATAGGACTTGGCGCATATTCCTTACTAAAAGGTAGCCCGGAGGAGCCAGTTGCAAATGTGGAAGGGAATGCCACATCATACATTGATCCTTTCGGGAAGGTACACAAGATAGAGACTTTGTCACAGGAAGTGGCAAAGACCCAGACAGAGTCGATAAACGACATAGTGAATGCAACTGAGAAAGGATCCAAGGGTTTCGTGATTCCAGGCGCAGTACCGCCCAGAGTGTATCCAAATGTAACGTCTCCGGTCAGAATGCCAATGGTGGGGGATGGGCAACCGGAAACAGCGATGGGCGTGGAGGCTGGAACAACGTCGGCGGCGTCTGGGACGAAGGAAGAGAAAAGCTTTCTGGGGAAAGTGTTCGATGTTTTACAGACCGCCTCTTATCTTGAAGGTGCAGCAATTACAGGAGCGCAGTCTCTGCAGAAAGGCAACGGACTTGAGTACGAATGGGGAATTACTCCATCGGAAGCTCTTGGGTTAAAGTCCAAAGAGGAAGGAATGTTTGATTCCTGGGCAGGGTTCTTTGGGTCTGCAATGGATATAGTCGTAGATCCTACGACCTACATCTCTTTGGGTACTGGGACTGCGGCCAAGGTCGGGACGAAGGCAGGAGTTGAGATTGCGCTTAATCCAAAAGGACTTGCAGCTTTGACAAAGTTCGCAGAGGAAGCCGCTGCTAAAGGCATCTCTAAGAAGGAGGCTGAGTCTATATTTGCGGATACTCTTTTGAATCCTGCAGTCGCTAAGAAGTTTGAGCCATCTGCAGGACTTGTCCTGCGTGGATGGGGTCCACTGAGCAGTAATGAAGTGGAACTCGTGAGCAAGGCACGACTGGATGCAGCAAAAGGGATGCCGAAGGAACAGTGGGATGCAGCACTCAAGAAGATGGCGACATCCGGGAACCCAAGCATGTTACGGGCAGCAGAGTATCTCTATGATACAGGAGCTTATGCTGGCGCAAAGGTCGATGCGACTAAGGATTTTGTCGGCAAATTATTTACTCCATTTTATAATATCAAGAAGACCGTACCTCGTCCTGTCAACCTGCCCCTGGGCGAGTCCGAGTACGCAGATAAGTTCATGCTTTTCAAGAAGGGCGTCAGGTACAAGTCCGATGTATATTTCCAGAAGTATGAAACGATGCGCGAAGCAGCTAAGAAGGAACTCGGCGATGGTTATAAAGAGATTATATCCAAGTATGTAGAGGCACCCGTTCTCATAGATAGCGCAGGTCTGTCACCGAAGACTCGTGAGATCATTTCCACCATCCAGGAGGATATGAAGGTATTTGCAGCAGAGGAGACTAATAGAGGGTTGCTTGACTCATCAGTAGACGCATATCTCAAACACATACTCACGCCGGAGGCGAAGGAGTATCTTGCGGTGACTAAGAAGACTGGAACAGAGATATTCCTGCCACTGAGGGACAGTCTTTCATCTGCGAAAGCCAGGGGCTACAAGGGCACGATCGAAGAAATTAATACTGTAGCCAGACAGAAGCTGGGATTTGATTTCTTTGATACTGATCCATTCAAGGCAGCCGAAGTAAGCGCACTGGAGTCAGTGCATGCGACAGGGCAGTACGATTTCCTGGAGTACGTTACTAAGTATTACGGTGAAGCGGCGATGGAACTCAAGCCAGGATACTCATTTGCTGGGAGGACCCCGCAATTGATGAACGTGCTCCCCCAGGATGTCGCGCCAGAGATGACTGAGATCTCTAAAGGAATACTCCGGAAGCTTGAACCCGGTAAGGTGTTTACTTCTGTGGGCGGCAAGACCTACACTGCAGAGGATATACTCCGGTTAGCTGATGATGCTGAATTGATCAGTGAACGGACCGCAGGTCAGGCTGCAAGGGATGTAGTAGAGAGTACTGCTGGAAAGAAGATCGTTACAGTGAACCCCTCCAGGGAAGAGATCGCTCGCATGACACTTCTCGCAGACCGGTTACTAAACAAGGGCATGTCTGAGAAGGATGCGGTCGAGGCAGCTGCGAAGGAACTGACGAACATTCGGGTTCCAGAGGCGATTGCCGAACATCTCGATCCAAAGGTCGCGAAGGAAGGCATTCTTGATAAGACCATATTCACGTATGGTGCGGACGAGTTCTCCACAATCGATACCTACGATTCCCTACTAAGTAAATGGAAGTGGGCACAGACTGTATGGGCTCTACCATTCCATATGCAGAATATTATAGGTGGGGCTGGTTGGAATGCGGGCGTCCTGGGAGAAGTGTCTCCTATGTCATTCGTAGATTCGTACAGTATTCTGGGGCGCTCAGACAAGTCGTTGGACAGGATGCTGACTTCCGCACGGGGCGAAGAACAGACCGGTGCTGAGCTTATAGAGATAGCAGGAGAGCACGGAGTATTTGGTCAGCCAGGGTGGATGGACATAGAGAAGAAGTTAGACCCATTATCTGGAGCATCCACAAGCAGTGTTCCGGGAGTGCCACATATACCAGATATATTCAGCGGTGATGGCTGGGTCGCCAGGCAGTCCCAGAAGGTATCGGAGAGCAGTGCAGGCAAGCTCCTGGATAGCTGGGGACCGACGGGTGCTGCGAGGCATGAGGAGAACTGGATGAGATTTGCCGTTTTCCTGGACAGGTGGAAGAAAGGGGATACGGCAGAGGAAGCTGCAAAGTTTACCACGAAATATATGATCGAGTACATGCCGGAAGCGTATACTGATTTTGAGAGAGCGTACATGTTGAGAATGTTCCCGTTCTACAAGTATGCGCGTGGGAACATCCCTCTTCAGACTGAGTCTATGCTCAAACAGCCGGGTAAGTACGCAACACTTGGTAAGTTGGCAGGAGCGTATGCACCGGATTATTCTGATGGCTCGCTTGTGCTGCCAAGCGAGGACCCTGGTAAGGTCACGACGGTCGGATTGCCAGTGGGACAGATGTCGATTTATAATGATCCATGGCTGTTTGGTCTCTCAGCCATGAACCCACTAGCTAAGGCAGTGGGGGAGTCCTACTACAAGACACCGGAGCTTGGTGCTGTGACAGGAGTCTTAGATCAGCAGGACTTTGCAGGTAAGTCTAAGAGTCCGGATGATGAGGTTGCCAAGTTGCTGGGTACTTCGGTGTATACGGACCCATATGGAATAGTGACTCCGACGGCGCCAGATGGCACAAGTTTCTTCAATCAGAAGCCATACGGTCCAGGATTCTTGAATGGTCCGGTCGGTTCTAATCTTGTCGGGCGAGCCTTGACTACTACGAACCAAATTAATTCGAGTGCGCCAATGAATGAGAAGGTATTGAAGACGGTCACGGGTACGAGTACATTTAGAAAAGCAGTCCCCAAAGATAAGGCAGAGTTGACCGCACTGTTCGCTAAGTCTCAACAGCGAATAAACGACTTCTCATACGAGCAGAAGCTCGCAGCGTATGGCACAGATAAGATGGTGAGTCCATTGTCAGGGATTGGAGAAGAGCTTCAAGTGGGTCACCTCCTGCCGGCTGCTCTGGGTGGGAAGCCAGAGATGTCGAATGCCCTCATGCAGACCAGGGAAGAGAACTATGAGAACATGGCAGCCCAGGTTTTCATGACCAATGTGCCTGAGAAGGAGTTCGTACAGCAGCAGTTCTGGGCTGATGTAGAGGATAAGTATGCTACAGAGATCCAGAAGGATACGGATACAACGACTCAGAAGCTGAATGAGAAAGGCTTGGAGATGAACGATGCTATCGCGGAGAAGGTTGCATACGATGCCAAGAAGAAAGGGAACGTGCAACTGTACAGTCGGGAGCTCTCCAAAATAAGGATGCAGAAGGACTGGGCTGAGCGCATGCTGCGAATGGAGGAACGCAATCTTGAGACTAAGAGAGCACTTCCGGGCTTCAAGGGAGACCCGGTCTCAGATAGGCAGGTCTTGAAGCTTAAGCATTATATTCCTCAGTACCAGGCGAAGTACGACGAGATATTCAGGCTCAGAGAGGAAGAGCGAGCGAAGGTGTTCGACTTACCGGGCCAGATCATGCGAGGAGAGGATTTCAGCTTCGAGACCATGGAGAACAAGATTGTTATCAAGGGCAAGGGTCCTACGTTGGCTGAGCCGGACAAGATAACGAATATGGTCAAGTATGAGGATCTTGCTTTCGACAGGGCATATATATACGAGTATGCGCCAGTGATCGACCTCCAGAGATACCTTGGAGCACAGAAAACTCTGATGGACCCTAAGATCTATGGAAAGAATGCACTCAAACAACCAGACTCGAAGGAATGGAAGGCCATGCAGGAGAGAGCCAAGAAGGAAGATGCAGAGATATTTGCGCCAGAGAGCATGGGATCAGCAGGCACAGAGATATTCGGCGGAGTCATACCTGTTCCGGCAGAACGTCCGGTGGCGACTACGGCATTAACTGGTCTGGGGATCACTGTTGCAAAGCCTACTGTACCAGTTGCACCGGAATCTGCTCTACAGGATACTACTAAGGCACCAGTGAACTGGGCGTACAATAACTCTACCAATGTTAGCTTTGGCAATATAACGCTGTCGCAGGCATTTGGTTTGGATCTGGATGGGATCCAGAGTCAACCGGAATCACCAGCAGTTAAGAGAGTGGCTGCAAGTGACCTGCCATTAAGGGGCTCAGGTATTCCCTCCCCATACACCATTTCCGGCTGGAATGCAAAATTGCAGAGTGACAGAGCGGAAGAGTTGAAGAGGTACGCTCAGATCCAGGGTATAGTTGGTGCAGGGGGCGAGGTTGGTGCAGGAAATGAAAGTGTTGTAGTGGAACCATATGATATTAATAAGATCGTTGAGGACCCGGAGTTCGTTGCTGCTGTGGAGACTATAGCCACGAGGTTGTATGATGATCAGATAAATTCGTAGGTTTCGACCGAAACCTTTATTCAAGTAGACTTACTCGCGCCGGTTAGCGGGGACTAGGAACAGCGGACTATGCAGGGCGTGATCTGGTATGAGTCAGAACTAGCCCGCAACCTACTTTCGAGTAGAGCGCTCGGACAGTAATGTAAGTCGGAGCATGGTGAATCATGAAAATCAGTCCAACAGATATCAGGTTCAAGGTATATAACCGGACAGACACAGTAGGGAATGGCACATATTCTAACTGGCTTCTCGCTGGTGCTGATGTCAGTATAGCCAGGACTCTTCTTGATGGGAACAGACTGACCATAACGAGTAAGCGGAAGACTATGGATTCACAGATCGACAGAGTGAGACCCGTCAGATTCTTCTGGAAAGAGCCCGGCGTGTCTCCAGTGAAGTGGGTCAAGCTTTTTGATGGTTGTCTGAAGGAGCCGAGTTATGAGAATAGGAGCAATAAGATACGCAGCCTCCAGACTATAGCATATGGGTGGGAGCGGGAACTTGCCGCGATCTCGCTTGAACTTGAAAACCAGGGCGGCGTGACTTATGTGGATAAGACTGTGGAGGAGATCATAATTGACCTCATAAGGATAGCAAACAGTTTCGGGATGGTTAAGCAGGCGGATTATGTGTATGATTCCTCGAAAATCCCCAATTATAGCAGTGTAGCAACAGCGTTCTCATCTGTGATTACCCGGACTTATTCCGGGTCAATCTGGTCCGCTTTGATAGATTTAACAAAGGTGCTGGATATTGCAGATACTGCATTGACAGGAGAGTGGACAATTAAAGTGGATGCTCTCCTGTCAGATGACCACATATATATTATTCCGACCGTGACAGCGACTGATACCGTGACATTCGGCTCGTATCAGATAGGAGCTGGGTTTACGGACGGTGGGACTCATATATATGGGCTTGCTCTCTGGTTGAAGACGACCTCTGATTTAGATGGTGCTGCGCTCAGAGCAACGATCACGTACACCAATCAGGATGATGTGACGGGCAGGGTAGTGCAGTCTCCCCTTATACCGGGGACCGCTATAGCTGGTGAGTATTTCCATGTGCAACTTTTGCCCGGAGACACGCTTGTGAAGGATGTTACCACGGTGTCGCATTCCGGCGGCTCGGGCGGAGACAAGTTTGAAATCATAGGGCAGTACACAAGGGTTATCCAGGATGTAAAGCTCAATCCGCCCAAGCAGATACAGAGAGACTACTCCCGGTTGCTGAACTATGCTATTATAAGGGGCAAGGATTTGTTGCATAACAGGCAGTACAGTGATACGCCAGTTCTTGATGAGACTACGGTTACACTGAATGCCCAGACTACTTATGATGCAACTGATCCCGCATTCTGGTTCCCAGAGGGCTCACGGGACACTTCGGTAAGAAGCTATTTCAGGGTTACGATAACAAACCCGACCGGGTCTGATAAAGGAGGCAGGATAGAGGTAAATGGGAATAGTAATTGGAACCTTCCTCCAGGTCCTTCAGATCTCATTTCTGAGTATAGGTGGATACGGGTACCGTCGAATAGTATACGAAGATACTATACAAGCAATAGATATGCTCTGCTGGATCCAGGTCTTCCGACGCACGCATTTACACTTTCGAGCGGGTTCTTGAACTGTACTATTAAGGTAGAGGAGGTATTGTATGGGATCGCGGGGAGGAGTCTTAACCACTTCGGTTTGCGCGGCAAGTCGATCAGGAACGTGGATATGGATACCCAATTGAAAGTTGACACCTATGCTCAGCAGTTGGTTGAGATGTACCATGCGCCTCATGTATTAATATCGGGTGAGCTCAAGCCAGACTACGGTGATCGTATGGACCTCATAGGAAAGGGGTTACAGCTGTACGATAACTTTAGTACCATAGGGAGTGAGTTCCTCTGCACAGAACAAGGTTATGTGTTCTCAGGCACTCAGGTTACTGAATCTTTCAAGGCAATTAAGTATAATTATGACTGGGAGTACGTCGAGTAACCCAAAGCCTTTTTCAAGTAGACCGCTTTCACATTTCTAGCAGGAATCAAAGCGTGGAACAAAGACTTACCGACCAACAGGAAATAATCAAAAAAGCGATCGAGAAGTATCTTGAGGATAACAGGGAACTCGTGCTCAGGCGTATTATTGGTGCAGATGGGCTTGCCCTGACTGCGGGAACAAACAAGAATATAACCATCGATACATCCGGTACGGGAAAAGCGCTCTACAATGGGGTGGAGCTCGGCGGCGGCTCCAATAATAAAATAGTCGGTTCCGGGTGCGCTTTGTCTCTGGTGCAGCCGACAGTGGAGGTCAGCCCAGCCGGGACGCCTTGCGAGATCCATATTACTGCCGGAAAGTCGGGGAAGATAGTCTTCAAGAGGTCAACATAATGACGATCGGAAAAATCACGGCAAGCCAGCAAGATATAGTATTTGTAAAGGTTCGACCGGAAGACGATACATTTTTGGAAACACATGATGGAGCAGTAAAAGCGAATTATTATGTGGCCAGCTCAGTCGGTGAGCGATTCACGGCTGCGCGCTGGTTTGGAAGAATTAAAATTAAGATTGGGAATGTAAACGAAGCAAGTAAAGTGAGGATGACCCTGCACGATTCACCAGCAAAGGCAAAGACCTATTATGAAAACGAATTCGAGTTGCCTGTATCTGGCTTCGTCGTATTGCACATGGCTTTTGATCCATTAATTGCAGGAGATTATTATTGCGAACTCACACGAGTATCAGGAAGTATTGGCATAAGCGTTGTCACAGACAGTACGCTGCATAATGCATACAAAGAAGGCGTTGCAACAAATCAGTGGGATATTGAAAGCAAGATAATGTATGTATCTGATGAAGAAGAGGAACGGACAATAGCGGTTGTGGGTGATGATGTGGATAACGGAGTAATAGTTACAGGAACAGGATCCGATTTAATTTTTATAAAAACAGGATTAAATGAGAAAGCGATTTGCAGAGAAGGAGATCTGCTATCAAACGGCGGCAGAATACTTAACGGCTGCTGGTTCGTGGAGGAACAATAAATGAAACCATCAATAATAGAAGGTAGGGTCATCGGAAAT
The DNA here is from genome assembly GCA_049301735.1 of Candidatus Methanoperedens sp. Lineage (GTDB taxonomy): Archaea > Halobacteriota > Methanosarcinia > Methanosarcinales > Methanoperedenaceae > Methanoperedens. Next base: position 33,836 of record JBAQLI010000155.1, on the reverse strand, counting down.
ATCTACGACATGGAACGAGATAAAAAATTAAAACAGGAATTGGAACAGCAGGGTGAAAAAAATGCCAATGAATAATCGGGAAATATTAGAGGAATTGGCGAATGGAATTGCCAATATGGAACCTGCACCCGCTGGAAAACCATACCGCCGCCTGGTGATTCAATTACCAGAGACAAGTCTGGCGACAGTTGCTGAATTTAATAGAGCGATCCAGGAGTCGAGTTAAATGGGATACACAACAGGGGCGAAGATATTACCAGATATTATTGATGAAATATCTGCTGCTTTAATTGCATCCTCTGGCGGAAACTGGACGAATGCAGACGCAACATGGACAACCACCACAAAAACAGGAAACCTTGCACGGCGAGCGCTAAAATACACGAATGGCGGTGAGGTCATATATCTTGCGCTGGAATGCATTAATACTTCCATTAATACTTATTATGACGGCTCAGGTCATTGGTGTTATAGTAAAGGGATACGGATAACTTTTTCAGCATCGTGGGATAGTATCGGTCATCTATATGGCGCAACAGATTACTTCACATTTATAGCATTTGAAGGTCTTTGGTATAACGTAACTAATCCAATGGATATGGCGACCCTTCAGGTAACATACTACCTCTGGGTTGATGCAACAGGATTTGTTATTATGGCGAAACCGGAACCCAGCAGTAATAACGAACAGGGTTCATTTCTTGCGGTAGTGGAACGAAACCCTAATAAAGAATATACTGATGGTTTTTCGAATTTTCATGGCTATTTCCAGTGTAATACCGAGAATGGAAATGGAAATAGTGGCTGGCAGATGCGCCAGGTGGTAAGACCGTTCACTTATGTTTCACAGGACTATAATCAGCAATCATGGTCCGGGATTGACATGGTGGGGATTGTATTTCCACTGTGTCCGTATTTGGCTTATAAAAGTACAGGGAACGGCAAAGTGTATTATGTAAAACCGATTATTTGTAATGCAAGAGATGAGAGATCACCGATTTTTCAGTCTGAGATTTTCTTCGCCTTTGATGAAGGCGTGGGTCTGGTTGATGGTGATGTTATAGCAATTGAAGGACAAACCACGAAATATCTATGCAAGGCGTTAGACAGCCCGGATAACACGCAGAGGCTGACGTTTGCAATAAAGTATGTAGCATAGGAGGTTGACATGACCAGAACTAAAAGCGAAATATTACAGGAACTGAAACAGGCGAGTCTTCATATCGAGGAAACAGCCACCTCTCTTCCACACACCAGAAAAGTGGTTTTAAAAGTGCCTGGCGATAGTCCCGTTACCGCTGAGGAATACATGGCCGTCATTCAGGAGCTGGTTTAAATGGGATATACAACAGGGGCGAAGATATTACCTGATATCATAGATGAAATAGCCGCCGCCTTAATAGCGTCCGCAGGCGGTTACTGGTCGGACGGAGACGCAACATGGACCACCACTACAAAAACAGGAAACATTGCAAGAAGATGCCTGAAATACACGAATGGCGCTGAAGTGGTGTATGTGTCGCTGGAATGTATTAATACAGAAATGAATATTTATCTATCCGGTCAATGGAGATATGCAAAAGGTTTAAGAATAAACTTCTCTGCGGCATGGGATGGAACAGGTCACGCTCCCACATCCAGGACATATCATACATTTATTCAATTTGAGGGAAAATATCTCGTTGGTGTAAATGCTGATATGGCGACACTCCAGGTAACGTATTATCTATGGATAGATGCCACTGGATTCGTAATAACTGGAAAACCAGAACCAAATGCCACGGATGACCGGCAGGGTTCTTTCTTTTTAGTGGTTGAACGAAATCCAAATAAAGAATACACTGATGGCTTTTCAAACTTCTTCTGCTATAATGCCTGCAATTACATGAACGGGACAAATACTGTTGATTATTATATGACGCCGTATATTAGACCATTCACCTATCAGAACCGAGACTATAATCAGGAAGGTATGCCCACAATTAATGTTAGTGGGATCTATTTTCCAGCCTGTCCATGGACTTCGTTTAAAAGTAATGGCAACGGCAAAGTGTATTATATAAAACCGATTTATTTTAATACAGCCGATAGAAGGACACCCATTGCTCAGAGTGAAATGTTTTTTGCATATGCTGAAACCGTAGGATTGGTTGATGGTGACGTTATAGCAATCGAAGGACAGACCACAAAATATCTCTGCAAAGGTCTTGACAGCCCGGATACCACGGGAAGACTAACCTATGCAATAAAGTACGTGGCATGACATTTGATACGGTTGTTTTTGGTTCATATAAAGTAGGAACTGGATTCACAGACGGCAGTATCATAACTGGCGGTGGCTTACGATTATTTATCAAACCCACTAAAAATATTGGCTCTGCACCGCTTGACGTTACGGTTACTTATGTAGATCAATTTGAAAACACGGCAGAGATCACAACAGTTTCCACAAGCGTACCAGGCTCAACCACATCTGGCTCACACATTCAGGTATCATTGAATGCAGGGGACAGCGGTGTTCAGGACGTGACAAATATATCGGTTACAGGCGGGACATTGGGTGATGAATTTAATGTAGAGAGTTGGAATGAAGGATTGGGGAAATCTCCATTTGTTATGGCAAAATCAGATGCAGGATTCACATGGTTGGATAGCGAACCCATTGTGGAGACCGTTCATTTAGAGCAATCGTGGGTGAAAGATGAAACGATGGACATCACAACAGTAAATGTAATACAGGGCGGGACGGTTGCTGATAGATCATTTACTATGGAAACGGAAACAGTTTTACCGGTGTATGCGAACGACTTCCATAGGTATGGCTCATTAACATCAATAGATACTCAGGATGATGGGTTAAAACGATTGATGTGTGCTCTGGGGCCAGTGACAGTAACTGCAGAACAGTCCACGAGATTTAAATGGTTCTGGGATGGGGCGCAGTATGTCGATTCTGGATTTATTCAAATTGATTTTGACTTTGCTCTTGTCCGTGGATCTTTATTTACTTTTGAAGTTTGTGATAAAGATTTAGTGGTAAAGTTTACCAGAGCTACAAATACCAAAGGATGGACGACCCCAGGTACAATAACATCCTATTGTGGCCAGGAGTTATTATTTCCAGCCTCATATACAAAAGATGGAAATACAACGACAGAATGGCGCCACAATACAGATGAAGCACATTGGATTATTTATGATTTAGGAGCAGGTGCCAGAATTGGTGGAGCAAAAATATACTGGAGAGGACTTGATTCTGGATTTCTATGCGATGTAGAAACGAGTGATGATTTAAGTAACTGGACTACTGAAATTGATGATTGGGATATTTCAGGAGCTGCAGGATGGTATATACAAGAGTTTATAATAGTAACTAAAAGGTATGTAAAAATAATGTTCTGGCCTTACAATAGTGGTCATTCTTTAGCGAATGTTATGGATGTCCAGTTTTATCTGCTTGAACACCAAACACTCATATTTAAGTCCCTTGCCTTTGAAATGAGGTTACGCTGTTCAACCACAGGCAACGCAGCAGGAACGGAATATGTTGATATTAGAAATGTGAATATCCTGCGATATAAACCAATGGGATCTGTAACCTCAAATTTTCCAGTCTCCGTACCAAATATTTTTTCTTATGATGAACTTTTAATGGCGATCACAAAACCCACAGGGAGCAACATAAAGTTTCAATTAGCATTTAGCGACAATGGCACAAGCTGGAGCGATTATTGCGGGCCAGATGGTACTTCCGCAACATTTTATGACTATATTGGCCAGGCAATAGCATTACCCGGCGGATACACCGGATATTATTATAAATGGAAAGCGATACTATATTCAGATGGACGGGAGACCCCGATATTTGACGGATTGACCATCTGGGAATTTGTAAAAATCCAGGCAAGAGAACTGTTGCTGGAAAAGCAATTATCCGATTATATGCCAGATGCAAACCCATTAATTGTTTCCCCTATCGGATTAAATAACGTAAACCCTCGGACAACTGCTGGATATCCATCGTCTCCTGCTGGCGGTGATTATATCTCTGACGCTCTGTCCGGGAATTATTATAACGCACTACAGAAATACAGTATCTGGACAGTTGGCGTAGATGAGACCTGGATACCAGAATGCCTGTCCGGAAGAACATTTAACAGACGAGAAATCATCTTAATAAAGACATACTCGGAAACCACAGTGGGTCAAGTGTTATCAGGATATGTAAGAGACCAGAATGAAAATATCATTGCTGGCACGAAAGTAATCATTACCAGCACCTATTCAATCGGATTAGACCAGATGGGTACTGTAAATCCAGACACTGGATTCTATCAGGTATTTGTGAAAAATACAAAATACGATGGTCGTTCGGTGATTGTAGGACTTGTAGGAAAATCCTTCAGCGTATCTTATACGAAATACGGGACACCTGCCCTATTAGATGGTACAACACAACTGGCGTCTCCACAAGATTTGCACTTCTGGAAGCCAGATGCGATCTGCGGTAAGAGTGTAGCATTTGTTGGGTCATTGGTGACGTATTGACTTTCGAGACGCGAGGACGGTCGGGCTCTGTGAGGCAGCCCCCATCATAGCAGATGCAAAGTGCCGCAGGTGCTGTGGAGAAGATGTTTGTTTGCTCTTTTTGGGTTGTGTCAGTCCCGGATATTGTTCAGGTCCCATCCACGTCAGCCGTATCTACTTCCTATACTACTTCGACAGCGTGAGTCCTGGCTGTTCTTGCGGGCTTGGTAAGAACGCCTCGGCGGGGGCATGGGCTGAGGTTGTTTCGGGTGAACCTCGTGGGAAGGAGATGATTGTTATTGATCGCAGCCTCCATCGCTATCTTAAGGGCTGTGTCTGGAATGAGCCCGATGAACAGTAAGCCTTTTTCAAGTAGAGTGTTTTGGGACAGGAGCACACCAGCAGAGGGTAAGGGCAGACATACCTAAGATCTGATTCGCATACCAGGAAAGAACGCATGCGAATCCCATACTCCTCTGCTTTACAGATCGAATGTGATTAGCAGATTTACTGAGACTTGGCTCAGATTCAGGTGCCAGGCTCGGTAACTGCTAAGGGAGCAAATTGGATAACAAACCAGGTGATTTATGGCAAGAAAAGAGGGTAAAGAAGGATATGAGATCGTGAAGGAAGGAGACAAGTGTCCACATTGCAACAGTACACTGATGGTCGCTCTAGTGTGTAAGGATGACAACTGCGGAACTGTGGTTCATCCTGCAGATGGATATAATGTGCAGCCGGGGTCGAGGCATGTAAGGGGCGTCAAATATGCGGACAGGGTTACGTTCAACGGGTTCCTCAGTGAACTTACCGATAGCATGGTAGAGTTCCTGAACTTGCAGCCGAAGAACAAGGATGGTCATGTGATCTTGCAGGATTGCGACGAGATGGATATCGATATGCAGGCACATCTTATAACCAACCCGGAGGATGCGGCGTTCATAGCGAGTATAACGAAGGCACTTGAGGTGGGAGACGGCACACTGGAGCTTGCGCTGTCAGGATGATGGTATGGGGGATGAAAGGTCAGAGTTCCGGGACCAGGAAGTGCGGGGCCTCCGGGTAGACATGGCTGAGAAGAGGCACGAAGAGAGTTTGAAAGAGAGATGGGATTGATAATGGTCGCAGAAGATAGTCCAATAAGGGAGATCCTACTGGAGAATGGCGTTGTGCTGAAGCCGGTGGATGTGGCAGGGAGAATGGTCTGGACGGATGGTTCTGGCAAGGACTACTACAAACTGGATTCGGTCAAGAGGGCAGCGGTTGTCCTGAGGCTGGGAAAGGCAGTCCGCCGGAGCCCTGCTGAGTAAGAGGTGACCTGACTTGCCGAAGGAAGGAGTTGCTAAGCTGACTGTGATGGCAGAAGAGCTTGAGCGGAGTCTTGAGACGAACATAGGGATGCTGGCAAAGGGGTTCATACGAAAGGGGTATGATCCAGCTAAGATGGACGCAGCCGCGCAGGACTGTAGGGACCATGTGGCTGCAAGCGTGGCATCGCTTGGCGTAGAGGACGAGAACGACCGCGCAGACATGGCGAGCATGTTCGTGATGCACACTGCGTGCAAGGATTCGCTGAACATGATGAAGGAGAGGACTAAGAGGCGCGGGGTTCCGCTGGAAGTGGTGGTCAGTGAGAAGGCGGCTGAGATGGCAAGAGAGGTTTCTGAGTTGAGGCGAGGGTAATGAGCTATAACAGCAAGTGCGAGTTCGTTGCCTGCAAGGGCTGCGACAAGGAGATCAAGAGGGGCGGTTACCTCTGCTCATTTTGCTCAGTGGTAAGACGGGAGATTATGCGCCAGAAGGTGTGGAAGGACAAACCGGAGGTTGAGATATTAGCCGAGGTAAGGAAGAGACGACGGAGAGACACGGACAGGATTACCATAAGAAAAGTACAGGAGACTAAAACAATGGAACGGGAAGGGGCAGCATGGGCATTGAATCTATAGAGATGCGAAAGGTCATAGACCTGATAGCAATAAAGAAGAACAGCAGGTACTTTGTACGGCATAGAGGTGATTCTAACTTCGACCTGGAGCGGCTGATATTCAATGCCAAGAAGGTCGAGAGCTTCGACAAGCACTGGCTGATTTTTGACTTGCTCCCAACGATCGCCCAGGAGAGGATTCCAGGGAGAGAGGTGATTGTGCAGTATAAGCTGAAGGCGGGCTTTGAGCCAACCTCCAGAACACCCACAGCCCTTCCTCTGAGTGCATTTGAAGCAATACCCGGGGAAGATGAGATTAAGAACAGCGATATAAGGGGGCTGTATGAGGCGGTGTACGAGACTCGTCCAGAGGCTTTCAGGAATGCCGAGTTCACAATCGAGGTAATAGATGAGGACTGTGAGCCGCTGATCAAGCCGAAGTACCCGTACACGACTGAGTTTCCGCACTATATCGAGAACCATAGTGCGGTCAGGCACAAGTATCCGTGCTATATCAGCCCAGAAGAGTTGTTCACGGTCGTGAAGGCATGGGTTAAGAAGAACCTGCCAAAGCACTGCGTCATCTCATCGGACTATAACTTCCACATTCAGGTGGATCTCCTTGTGCCACTTCTCCACAATGAGACGCATAGAGTCGACGTCTCAGGGATGCATGCAAAGAAGCCGAAGTATGTTGACAAGCCTCTTCGCACGGTCAAGTACACGGTGATTAACCTCTGCACGCCGGGAAACAAGTATGGTCCGGTCATCGAGGGGATCAGAGCGAAGGATTACTATGAACTTGAGGCACGGATAGACGATCTTCTGCAGGGTTATGCGGATGCAATGAGTGCACGCCTGGTGGTCTGCCCCCACTGTAAGGGATACGGGTTCCAGAGCCGTGGCTCTGGGGATGTAGTGGTAGAGGATGTGAAAGTATGACAGAGCCAAAGGGTTTGTTTGAAAGGATATGCGCTGGGTGCATAGCGGATTATCATGGAGGATTCCCAGACTTCTGCATAGGGACACTTGAGAAGACCTGGACTGGGGAGGGGCATTGCTTGCGGTGCAATGGCATACTCAGCCGGGAGTTTGACCCAGAGCACTGGGATTCGCTACTCTGGTATAAGAAGCAGATAGCCGAAGTGGATGGACTGATCGCAGAGAATCAGAGACTCCTGAATAAGTACGTGGGGAGCCTTTCGCTTAAGCTGACTGAGAAGCAGTGGCAGATGCACAGGGCTGATCTGGTGAGAAAGAGGGATGTTATGGAAGCGGAGTGGAAAAAGAAGCCGCTGGGCAAGAAGGATGTGGTACAGTGAGCACAAAGATCTACAATGGCTATCGCCTAGACAAGTGTTCCCTGAGCGAGCTCCAGGCGTTCTGCATGCGTCTCCGCGACAGGATGGAGCCAGTGTATGAGATGCTGTATGCCTCGAAGGTTATGAGGGAGGCTGTAGACATCGCTGACGAGGGTGCGCTGCTCAATGCAGGACTGTACGTCAGGAAGGACATCGATAAAGAAGTTCTAAAGGCAATCGATAAGCCCGGGTCGTCGCCATTGTATTCCGCTATGTGGATGGTGCACGAGCGGAGTTACAAGATCAAGGAGACGAATAGGCGGGACTCTGCTTACGACTTTGACTGCCAGATCACGTTCATCCCAAAGAAGGATAAGATACTTGCCATGATCTTCACGGAGCAGAAGCTCCTGGAAGAGGTCTTTTCCGGTCATCTATCTATCGCAGCGCCACGACAGGTGCATAAGTACGGGTACTGGGACAATAGCGACAAGCTGGATTGCGTCTCAGAAGAGGAGTGGGATAAGCGGGCTCAGGACTGGGATGATGTGTATATCCCTGCAATGAGCGGTTTTAGCGTCCAGTGTACACCAGTCTACTTGCCCATGTTACAGTGGGGTGCACTATTCAGAAAAGCGCAGAAGCCCACGTATAAGGAGAGAGTGGATCGCCACGTATTTAACCTGATGCTGAAGCGCTATGCTGAGGAGGATGGGGATGCAGAGCACAAGGCAAGTGGCTGGTGGCGTCTCATCGAAGGCACAAAGGAATGGATGGATGGCAGCGGATGGCGACAGAGAGTAAGGTGTGAGATAGCAGTGGAAGCTGTCCTGAAGGAGATAACGCTGGAGTCTTTGACTGCGGAAGTGCCGCAAGGAGGGTCTGATGGCGCTGATAGACAAGATACAGGAGAGCGGCTGGGCGGATACCACAGCGGATGACTGGTTCTTCAAGGATGATGTCAAAAGCGCTGTGGATTCCTTGAAAGAGAAGATAAGGAGTATGGCTTTGTGCGGAGCTAGTCCCCGGTTCCTGACTGGCAAGGAGGTCCTGGCAGAGATAGAGGCGGCGTTCGGCGATCTGGAAAAATCGTATGATAATATAGTCGAGGCAGAGGAGGGAAAAGGCAATGAGTCTGAATAAGTCGAGCATGCTGAACTGGCATCCTGTTATTGCAGGATTGCCGATTCCGCAGCCTAGAACAGAGTTCGTGTTGAGCAAGGAGAACTGGTGGCAGTACCTGGATGGGGAGAGGCTGCCGGACGAGGACATAGAGGTCCTGAAGGCAGCCATTGCTAGGCTGGGAGGATATCCGGTGTTTATGAGAACAGACCTGTCTTCCGGGAAGCATAACTTCGTGGATGCTTGTTATGTCCATGATGAAGACCGGCTGATGAAGAACTTGTTCGGTCTGGTAGAGCAGAACGCTCTGCATGACCTGTGGTTTGACTCAATAGCAGTCCGGGAGTTTATACCCCTTGACTACGAGTTCCAGGCGTTCAACGGTCTCCCTATCGCTCGTGAGAGGCGGTATTTCGTAAGGGATGGAGAGGTGATATGCCACCATCCGTACTGGACTGTGGAAGCGATCCGGTTTTACCAGAATTCCAAGACATGGGAGGACACCGCCTGGAGACAGTGGCTGAAGGATCTTAACACCGAGTCAGAGGGTGAGGTCGAGATCCTCACAGGCTATGCGAAGATGGTCGCATCGGTTCTTCCGGGAGCATGGTCTGTGGACTTCGCGAGGAGCAAGAGGGGAGAATGGTACCTGATAGACATGGCGGTCGCCGAACAATCATGGCACCCGCCATGCGAGAACAAGTTGACCAATGAGAAACACGGGAGTTGAGTATTATGAAACTGTTTTGTCTCAAGGATGTTATCGTTCAGGGCAAGTGTGTTGTGAAGACCAGGTTCCCTTGGCTACATAGAAACTTCAGCGGATGGAAAGGATGGCGCAAGGCATTCGAGGAGGCGCTGAGGGATCAGGGGCATAACGGACTGCATGTGATCGGTCGGTTCTCCGGGCATCTGGTATTCTGCGACTTCTCGCATGAGTCTATATGGTGGCTGCCTAAGGTCGTTCGAGCAACGGATGACGGTTTCTCAATGGGGATCGGCTGGCTGTATTGGGCTGTGTATATCACGAGGGAGTTCTGGTACCCCAATCCGCGCAGGTATATGGAGGGGTTCAAGGACTTGCCGTATCCCTCAGAAGCGTTCGCTGCGCAGTACTATTTAGAGGATCACCAGGAAGGGTCGAAGGAGCAGTGGGATAGCGGAGCAGGGGTCAGCGTGAAGGAGACAGGAGGGACATGAGAAAGAGGAAGGAAGGAGAGTCGGTGACCGAGTATGCGGTAGTCAAGAGGCGTCTGTGCGTGGAATGCGATAGCGATGCCGATACGACAACCGAGAGCACGGACTCAGAGTTCGAGTATTTCAGATGCAAGAAGTGCGGATTGGAATGGAGGCACAGACTCTTTCCGGAAGAGCAGATCGCCAAGAAGGGACACCTGCAAAGGCAGTTAATGAAGCTGGATGAACTTATCCGAGGTAGCCGGGAAATGGTTGAGACATACCCGAACGATCTGGCAGTGAGGCTGGAGCTTGACGGGCTTCTGTCACATCGCAAGGTGATACTCATTGCGATTGAGATGGTGCACTCACCGGTGATATTCGAGGACATTGATGGGTAAGAAGCCTTCGATAGATCTTCCTGAGAGGTGTCCACGGTGCAAGGTGAGGGAGCTTTTGGAGAGAAGAACTGACCCGGGGCACACAGCCTGTGATTATCTCCAGGTGTATAAGTTCATACCGGCTGATCCTGGTTGCGACCATAACAGGAAATGCAATGCATGTGGACTCACTTTCAGGATAGAAGACAAGGCACAGGAGGCGAAGAATGGAAGAAAGGCAAAAAGGTCTTGAGATAACCCTTCGCGAAGACTTGGAGATTCTGATATACTCCTGCAATAAACTCAGCCACAGGTTTCATGTGGTCTTGATGAAGCTCGATGAAGAGCTACTGAACGTGAAGTCGATGACTATCGAAGGCGGTCTGAAATCGATCGAGCAGTTTTTGAAGGCAGAACACGAAAAAGAGAAGGAGCAGATAAAGGCATGAGCTTTGATGTCGAGAAGAGCGTGCCAAGCTGGAAGGCACACTGTAAGGGCATGTATCCAAGAGAGTTCGCATACAAGCCGTTGCCAGGAGAGTCAATATTAAATCTTGTCAGGATCCACCAGGTGCGGGATATAGGTGCGTTGGCTAGGATGGTAGGAGCCTATAAAAATCGGCTGGGGTTCTATGTGTCAGTATACCAGTTCGCGCCAATACCAGGACATGGCAAACTGGACTACGATACAGCGATCATAGACAGGCTGTACCTTGACTTTGATTCAGCGGAAAGCCTTGACAGTGCACTTAAAGAAGCGAGCACGACGATGGATGTGCTGCGGGATGTCTCCATTGAGACGATGTCGTACTTTTCGGGAATGAAAGGAACGGCATGCTATGTGGATTTCCCGCCCACTCCCATCGCTGTAGAGAATAAGAAGGAGGTGCTGGGTTTGTTCTGGGATATCATTAACGATGGACTGGAGTTCAACTATGAAACGCTGAACCTTACCACACTGGATAGGAGCAGTGTGAGAGGTGACCTGGCACGGGTATCAAGGCTTCCGAATACGCCTCACCATAGCGGCTTGTTCTGCATACCGTTGACTGCCAGGGAGATGCACCGGGCAGGGAGCTATATCAGAGCGATGGCGAGAGCGCCGAGGTTTGACATTGATCTTGATATCATTATCAAGGACAACATCAGAATCAACAGTGATGTGGTGCCAAGGCTATTGTTGGACCTTGAGAAGAGGGTCATAGAGGTCAGGAAGGAGAATGCAGAGAAGATTGAGAACGCTGTGTTAGAAGCCGCGAAGCCGTTGCCTGCCGGGACTCCGGGGAAGAAGGGAGGGTATACCTCGAGTGCGAAATCAGTGTCAGATGAGGAGGTTGCGAGAGCGAGGGCTCACCCGATAGCCGATATCCTCGGAGATCGGAAGCTGAGAGGATGCCCGTTCCATGATGATGCAGTGCCAAGCTTATCAGTGAACCATAAGAAGAATGTGTGGCGGTGTTTTGCCTGTGGACGTGCCGGAGGTATAATACAGTTGGTCATGGCTATGGAGAAGCTCAGTTTCGTGGAAGCAGTGAGACGGCTGAATAAGTGAAAAGGAGATGTTATGGCAATAAGCTCAGAGTACATATTTACGATCGCGAATATCATATTCACGATTGGGACTGCTAGACTGTTTTTGCAGGTGATGAGAAACTGGAGCACGTTAAAAGACTTTGACTTTGTAGGTTCGGTCTTGACCCTGGTAGCTATATTGGTTATGATCGCAGGATTCTTTAATGGAGGGATGTATGTCAGCCTTTTGTTTATCCTGCCTACCATGTTGTTCTGGGTGTTCGTGTCAGCATGCGGGTTCAGACAGTATCTTAAGATTAAGTTTGCGACGGGAGCATGACTAAGAAAGCACAGGCTGAGGGGGTCATAAGAGATCCCAGTACATCTACCATGACGGGAAAGAGTATGTGGTCATGGAGGCAGGGTATCGCTGGATACAGCATAAGTGGTCTTTCCGCATTGAGGGGACTGACAACCCGATATGTACAGGGGATGAGATACAGTTCCTGGGATCTAAGATAACTGTAACACATACGTTCCGGGGACCAAGAGGAGAGAATACAGGGACTCATGATACCGAGACGTTCATAGAAGGATGGTACGATGAAGCAGTGCGCGATATGCGACGAAGACTATAAGGAGTCTGATAAGGGCACGATACAGGTAACAAGGAAACGCGGGATTTGTAAGGACTGCACCGTCAAGGTCGTGGAAGGGTTGTTTGGCAGCACTGATTTCAATGAATGGTTGGACAGCTTCCTGCAGTCGAGGCTGAATAAGCATGTGCCTGGATACAATGAGTATTATGTTCGCCACAATAAGATACCGTGCCCGGACTGTGAAGGAACCGGGTTTATCAGCGGAAGCCCGTGCAAAAGGTGCGGGTTTGTAGGTGCGATTGACAAACCGAAAGAGGTGTAAATGAAGTACTTTGGAGACTTTTTATTTTTTTCTGGGTAACCTCTTTTTTGTCATTTTATATCACATAAAAATACTAATATAACAGTAATACATATAAGTCGATTATGAAAGGAAATATTGCCATTAACAAAACATTAGCTAAAGGAATAGAATACGGAAAAATTATCCAGAATTTGCCAGAAGTTATATCTGGAGGTCGGATGGTTCCACTATTTACACCAATATCTCCCGTAAAATGTTCCATCTGTGGAAGTCCATTAAGAATCAATGAGCATTATGACCGATTCCTAATTTCAAGTTATGGAATTATTGAATGTCTATAGCCTATTGGATATGTTCAAAATGCGGGAAGCATCACACCGATGCTATAATAGGTGTAACTAGATCCGCAAATTATAGCGATGAATATCTTGAAAAACAGACAGTTGTGAGGTATAATGGAAGATGCAGTCTCTGGAGTACCCGAGTTGTAGGAGAAACCTTCACAGAAGGATTGACTGATATTTCAGGAAGAGCTCCGTGTCCAACAACCTTAATGATAAAAAAGGCTATAGTTCACACTGACACTGAGCGCGCGCAGTCCCGCAGGGATCGGCAATGCCGAACCTTTGGCTGCGCGCTCCGCGCGTGCCCGTCTTAGCTCATATATAATAATAGACCGGCAAGATGGGGAGATGGGTTTTTATGAGAGAAATAGCGTAAAACCTGTATTCAAATTAGAAAAAAAATTATTCAGTGTAAACAGGCACACCTTTTTGTACAAGAAAATATCCATTTCCATCAATGGTAGAAGTCAAGTTAACAATTTTTTCGAGGATATCGTAAGTATCCTCATTGGTTCTAATCCTCCCTTCCAACTGCTCAAGGCATTTGTTAAGGTTTATAAAAAAATCATTTGTTACTGGGATTGAAGTATCTCCTCCTATCAAAGCAGCAATACGGGTAAGCATTGTATTATGAGTAGTATTTAATATATAATCAATAAACTGCAACTGTGGGTCAAACTCAAAATTAAAAATTCGACGTGTCATCCCATAAAGAGCGCTATAATAAAAGATTTTCTTCCGTGGGTCATTTTCTTGGTCTATTTTAGTCCGAACAATTTTTATCTCATCTGCTAAGATATTTCTATAATTAGGAGAAATTTTCATATCTTTTCACCAGTGGTAGGGTTCTTTATGAGGATAAGAAGGAAAATCCGCAGTGGACGTTTGAATCAATTCCTTTTGTCTCATTGAGTTTGCTGCGTCAGTAATTAGATAGGAATTTGGTTCCAAAGACTTTCCTAAAATTTCTGTTGCATCTGTAGGTATTATGTTTTGGGGTATACCACTCCTGTAATTTACAGATATTTCCTTCTTGATATACTCAAGATTCTCAATCATCATTCTGTTTGACTCAAGGATTTCATACGTGGTAGAGGTGTATTCGTATTCGTCAATCATCATATGAAGCTTTTCCTCTGATACACTCAACCTCTCCAAGGCTTCTCGGAATGTGACTTCTCCCCCGAACAGACCATCCATAACTTTTTTAACTGCGGCTTCCATATTCTTATTCTCCCTAATTTATCGTAAATGTTCTATAATATGTCGTTCATAACTATTAAATGTATCCATAGATGATTTAGTTTCGTTTCTTATCCATTTACTTTGTTCTTGTTTGTTTAATATTAGTTCTTTCCCGTACTCCTCAATCATTTGCGGTATTTCCTTGTGTTCATATAATTTAAGAGACATTTTTATACATGAATTTGATTCTATCATATTAATTCCATGTAAAAAACTAAACATATCCATAAGATGGAATGGTTTTACCTTTTTGATATAACTATTAGCATATTTTTCTGACATTAACCGTACCTGCGTATCCGAGCTAACAATATAATCTGCATCGAATTTATGAGAAGTATACAAAACTGCAGAATCAGGTGCGTTTAAAATAATACCTTTTTGACGTAATGCAGTTCTAAATCCATCATATTCATTTTGGTTTGGCTCATCAATAATTACATGCTTATGCTTTCTTAAATTTATCTGAGTGTGATATTTCATTTCATAAAAATTAATACTGGATATATAAATTTTAAAATTTATAGTGTCCATCAGACGCATTATTTCATCCAATGTATTGACTTTGAGGTCTAAATCCCAAGGAACATTGGCATCAAAAATTAATGTGTACATAGAACTATTCACTATCAACGCTCTAAAGTAGATATAATTTACTAACCCTTTTGAAAAGAATCATCTCACCGGGGGTTCGTGAAATGATAAAAAGAAGAAGAATGCATTGCCTTTTTATTGCAGTGCGGTTGGTGTTAATGGATTATTCCAGTTCAGCGCATTTCGAAATCCACTATTATAGTTCTTGGAACGACGTTACTTTCAGTAATTTTATTTCCATGTATATCTTCATAAATCAGACGCTCTATTCTCAATCCATCAGGAACTTCAAATGGTAGTAGGTCTTCAGATTCATTCGCTTTCAGGCTAAAAGAGCCAAATGTTCTTCCACCAATAACAACAGTCACATTATCTGCCCTACCTCCATCGTCGTTCTTAACAAACAATCTCGGTGGCATAGATGGATTTTTGAATGTTTTGATATAAGCTCTAACTAAGGGTTTATCGTATCCTCTTCAAAATAGCTGGTAATTTTCCATCCTGAAAAAAAATTTGTTTTCTCGAATCGCTTTCAGGAGACTCACACTATGGTTTCTCAAAAACAATTTTCTCCTGATTTACCATTAGTTTTGAAAAGGATACGGTTTATCCTTTGCAATACTTACTTTTAACAACCTGAAATAATAAATAACCGAAAGAACAGCAGTAATAGCAATAACAAATGTTGAAGTTGCTGTAATCCAGCTTGAAGCATCATCCATATAATAACCTTGATATTAATTCATGTCTTTGATAGTTGATATATCTTACTGGAAAGCGAAAAAAAAGAATTCTTATAATTGTTTAATTGTTTCCGTCAAATACTGAAACGCTACCCTGTTAATCTCAATCATAGTTTCAGATCTATCCAGTCTGTGGCCGTAATGTGCTTCATGTATTGCAGTTGGAATATAAACTACTTGGTTTTTATTGATATGGTGTGCATCACTATTTGGAAACCATTCGTTGATAGGTTCAAGTCCAAATTCTCTTCGTTTTTTTGCATGAATTCTTTTCCTTATTTCCCTTCCTTTCGGGGTTTTACTATATGCTCTCTGTTTAGTTTTTTTGTTCTTCCTATATTCAGTGTCTGCATAACGTTTTCTTTGGTCTTCACTTTTCTTAGCTTTCTGTTCTTCTGAAGCATAATTTGTCCTTTGCAAAGAATCTTAGACTATATATTAATGTTTATAGATATAAAGCTGTTTAATGTTTAAGACTTATGCTGCTAATGGAAAGTAAAGAAAAAAGACTCCCATTATAGGGCTTTGTTTGCTAAATATTCCCTAACGGCATTTGATACTTGCTTGGTGATAGGAATTTTCTTCTCTGATTTGATGGCATACATTTTTGCCATATCTTCTTCTGCAATACTATTCCCGACCCATGCATATTTTCTGAATCTTAGTTTTAGCCATTTATTACTCTGCTTTTCCAAGACACTTTAACAGAAGTTTTCTTCCTTTGAATGCTACTTCAACTTCTTCCTTTTCGTCAAGCTGCTTCAACTGGGCTATGGATAATTTCAGTCTGATGCTTACTTTTTGGCTTTCTGCTAAACTGCTGAAACTTGTGGTCTTGTTCTGTTCCTTATTGTTGTTTTCCTGTTTCTTGCTCATAGTTTTCTATTGCTCCTGTTAGTGGAAATCACTAACAGAAGTACAATGAAGAACTTTCCTCATGAAACTTTTTGAAGCAGTTCAGACAGTGTTGAATTAAAATATATATTGAAATGGTTGAGCTTCGTTCGTCCGGCGTGTTTGTTTAGTATTAAAGGTAGAACAATTCAACAACGTTGCCCGTGCAACCTCCAGTCGGATCTTCTGCCGTATAGTCTAATATTTTCCCGCCTAAAGACATAGAATAAAAAAAGGCACTTATGGCGTTTCTCATTTAAATAGTTCAAATACGGAACTTATCTCGCTTCCCCCTTTCAACTCTTTACAGCTTGCTCCGTCTCGAATATATAGACTATCCTTATACCAAACGGGTGCACTTCCCGCAACAACTTCTATCATTAATATGGTAAAGCCTCTGTAGGTTATCGGCGTAATACTTGTATTTACTTTTATTTTTAGGTCGTCAGGTAGTTTTGATTCGCTAATTTTTTGTGTTATTGAAGAGATATATTTATCTAGAGTAAGTCCTTTTAATTTTGCCTCACGTTCAAGACCAACAACCCCAAAAGTCCCAACTCTTGGAACCTTGCTTATCTTATCAATTTGTTCAATTCTTACAGTATCGGCCTCTTTATCCGTGACCCCTATGAATAAATATCCTTTTTTTCCTTTACCTAGATTGGCAAAAGCGGCTATATTCTGGTATATTTTTTCAAACATTTCTTCATTAATCTTCCTATCTTTTGTATCCAAAGAATATAGTCCTTGTTTATAATCATACATTGGGGCCTCTACTTTAGAGCGTCTAAGATAATTTTCAAAATCTAAAGCTAATGTTCCAGAACTCCGTGCAATATTTTTCGCTACCTTGAAGTAATCTTGAATCAGCCCCTTGCAGGTAGCTATGTTGTTCTTCCGGTCTTCGGACCTAACAGAATGACTTCCCCTCTTGTTTTTTGCGGCTAAATTATTTAAAGCTTTAAATATTTCTTCAATAATAAATGGCTCTTTTCCTTCTTTGAACATTAAATTGTGGGTTGCCATGAAAAATGTATAGAACGGCTCTTTAACAGGATTCCCGCCTGCCTTTGGATTCAAAATCGTTTTCAACTTTTCTCCATTAGCATATGTTTCTACCATATCTTTGATTTTAGAGTAGACTATTTTTATTTCATTTTTTAGGTTTTCAGCGCCGTACTTGTTTATTGCAATTTCAATTATATTGGATTTGTCTGATTTGTCTGGCTCATTTTTTCCATAATAGCAATCAAATTCTTCTTTACTAGCGGGAAACGGTTCATTAAGAGCAATAGATAGTACTAGATCTGCAATTAACTGTTCATCTTCACTATTTCTTAATTGAGATACATTTAAAATACCTTGTTCGCACCAAAAGGTTTCTTCTGCGTTTATACGATATCCTAATTTAATTGTTTTACCTTCGATGCTTATTTCAGGCATTTCGGTTAAAGATAATATTTCTTTAGATACATCCCCTCTGAATTCGGCCCCTAATTCTCTCACTAACTCTGTAAACTTTGTAGTAACGCCTGCCTGCCTAACTTCTTGGGGAGACAAATGTTTTCCATATGAGTTTATTCTCCTAAATATTTCATTTATTTCATTTTCATTTTTGGCATGATATACAGTGATTGGAATCTGATACTCTAAAAGGGCCGATGTCGTATCACTATCGAAAAATTTTATAGTCCCATCATTTTTGGGTGTAAATATTCCTTTTTCTGCATTAGTATTGGCTAAAGGAAATAATTTAGTATTAAGATAAATCTCATCATTAGATTGAATAACACCAAATAAATTTTCAATGAAACCAAAAATTGAATTTAATCGTTGAATCCCATCAATAATTTCATATCTCTCTTTAGGAATTTCAGCAAGGAGAATTAACGGTATTGGATATGCTTTTAAAATACTCTCTACTAACCTTCTCTTTTCTTCAAGTGTCCAAACTAACTTTCTCTGATATTTTCTATTAACAATTAATTGATTATTTCTATATAATCGGTACATCTCCATAATACTCATACCGCGAGATACAAGACTCATTTTTTCATCTCCTTATAATTTGAATTAACGAACAAAATTCATTTCGGACTATTTAAGTGTTGGTAGTTTGTAGTTTCAACCGAAGGTGGCAGAAAAAATCAAAAAAGTTATGGATAATTTTTGTAAGATTCTTAGATATCGTTTCAACTTACCAACATAATTTGAAACGGTCTCGAAAAATCAAATGAATGGTTATAATGTGTTAAGTCTTTTATATTTTACAATATATTAATAAAAAGTCTCGTACTTTGTAAGCGTGGGCGGGAAAGCTAAGCACATCGAGGACTCGGATGGAGGTTTGACTCTTTGCTGGCTTGAGCTAGAGTTCATGCATACGGCACTAAATGAAAAGTTGGAGTTGCCGATTTGTAAGAAATGTGAAAGAAGAGAGATTGCACTGGATAAAGGCAAACCAAACACAGACATGATTCGCACGCAAAGGTAAGCATGTGTGCAAATCCATTATCCGCGCCTCAATCAAAGATATTTGTGTTTGCATTATTAAGATTTAGGTCATTGAGATCAGGTTCTACAATGATCCCTAGACTAAGCTTGTAATGCAAACGCTTTTTCAAGTAGACCTATTGGAGGAATCTGAGAAAATATGCAAGAACAAATATACGCTCCTCAAGGAGTAGGAAATAGCCCGACCTTAGTAATAGGTAAGGAAGCAATGAAACCAATTAAGCAGGAGAAGCTGTCTGCGGCAATGTTAGCCCAGCAGCTTGGTATGGAGTTTCCGCAGCAGGGGCTGCCAGTCGTCCTAGATGACGGTGAACCCGTTGCGGTCCATGCAGAGGATCTTGTAAGTGTGAACTCGTTTTTCCTTACAGACTACTCCGGTCAAATGGTAACTGTACAACCGATGATGGGCGGATAACCCATCAAATTTTTTATCATAAATAAGTAGAGTAACAGGTGATTTAATGTCAAGTGATGATGGTAATAGCGAAGCTACCGCTTTGGTAGCAGCCGCCCGGGGAGGTACGGTGTCATTGTGGAAGGTTCCACACTCTATCGCAGATATGCAGAATCCAATTGAGATAAAGACAACTGAGTTTGATTCCAGTTTCATACCGTTCGAGATAGAGTATGGCGTAGTCATGGACCAGCTTTCTAAGATATACAAGAGCTGGAAGTCAACAATTAGAGAATATATCGCAAATGCGGAGAGTGCATGTATGTCAGCATCCAAGATGGATCCAGAGTACATACCTCAGATAAATATTGATTATAACCCAGGGAGCTGCATGCTTACAATAGGGGACAATGGTATAGGGATATCAAAGAGAGTGTTCTCAGAGGTCTTCAGGTACTTCGGCAGGTCAAGGAATGGTTTTGACCCAACGATCTCAGGCATGTTTGGTCTGGGAGCCAAGTCATTCGTCATGCTCGTTGGGGATAAGGGAAGCATGGTCCTTCACACAAAGAGCAGAGAGACGGGGGAATGCTATAAGATGTATGCCCGTAAGGTGGGGTTTGACGTCTTGCCTCATGAGGATAGGGGTTACGGCACATCGTTCACGTTCATTCATGACCCGGGCTTCAATCAGTTGGAGGTCCTTAAGGCAATAGGGGAGTTCTCAAGATACGTGAGGGTTCCAGTGAACCTGGTTCTATCGGGAGAACCCGTAAGGGTCGCTAATCCAGGCTATGCAACAAGGAGCAGCGTATGGGACAATACAACGCCTGCGGAACTGACGTTGAGACCATCTGGACCGACGCTGATATCAGGGGTATCGCCTATGGTCGTTCTGAATAAAAATATCAAGGAGATGACGGCTAAGTCACAGGGATACAGATCGGATGAGAAGGCAGCGGAGTATGTCAAGGTCCACTATGATACGGAGCATTACGAATTCTGGGGTATGCTGCGGGTTGATATTGAAGATGGAACTCTTGCCGCGAGGGGCAGCGAACACGGGACCGCGTCTCTTATTCTGATCAGTATGCCAACGGAGGATGCAGTCATGGATGTGTTCTCAAAAGCATTCGTCAGGATCAAGTCTGAGACCGGTCCTACGTGGCTGCCTAAGCCAACGCCGGATAGGGAAAGGTTTGAAGACACGACCAGGGCGTTATTCATGGAGAAGCTGTACATGGATCTGGCTGAGAGGCTTCCGGGCTTGGCAGGTGAGTCGGTTTATTATAGAAGTAAAGGCGCGGATCCCGTATCAAGAGAGTTCAAAGGAATCGGTAAGATAGAATCGTACACGGACTACTTCTCATTGAATACCGCTCAGAGAGCAATATGGCATGGGCTCTATGAGAGTAACAGTTTTAAGAACAGCATACCGCAGGCTACACGCGCTATTCTTGAAGGTCTGTACCGCGATGTTGAGGAATGGGATGCTACGAAGACTAATAGCGGATATGGGCGCAGGCATAGAAGTACAGGGATCAGAAGGATGCATGAAGCCATCGAGAAAGCGCTGGATG
Organism: Candidatus Methanoperedens sp.; assembly: GCA_049301735.1. Lineage (GTDB taxonomy): Archaea > Halobacteriota > Methanosarcinia > Methanosarcinales > Methanoperedenaceae > Methanoperedens. The sequence goes on along the minus strand of JBAQLI010000155.1, from coordinate 12,683 downwards.
ATGAGGGACGCATCTATATAGCCCCTCTGGAGGCAAAGAAATCGAGTTCAATGAGGGCTCGTTGTTCATCTGCCCGGAGCGGGGGTCACATCGTATTGCTTTCTCCGGCACTGTCAGCGATACCGCAAGCATTGAAGCAGGAGATCCCGGTGTTCCATGACCTGTCAGAGGTTCAGGTGCAGAAGGTAGAGAAAGCGATGGACCGGGTCACCTACCATACAGTTGAGATATCGGACAAGTATTCCTGGGATTATAAATCTAAGAGGAGTTCTGTTCAGAAGCACATCGACAACATGACTGAGATCCACAGGGGCGGTGCTGTAGCGTTCGCTGGAGCAGACAACATAAATGAGTATATTTCCATACTTGAGATGCCAGCACATACATGTCCTGTCGGCTTGTTCAAGGCTACCAAGGCACAGATTCAATGGTTTGCGGGGAATTCAGAAATCCTTTCTCTCAAGGAGTATGTGGCATGGGCAAAGAGGCAGTCATTGAGCACAAGCAAGGGGCGGATGACAATAGGCGCTCTTGTTTCGGAAGCGACGTCGCTCTTCCATTCGGTTGGCAAGGAGGCTGGGTATAGATTGCTCAATGCACTGCGCAGCAATGAGGAGATGATATATGTGCCACTGGTTAAGGAGGACTATTTCAAAGTGGCTGCCGTGCTTCACTACGATAAGCTTGATGCTAAGAGGATTATCATGGACTCAAAGGGGTTAGCGAGCCACCTGGGGATGGAGAGACATGATCTAGGAGGCACCCCGGACAGGACTGCTCTGATAATATATTCGAAGCTTATGCTTGAGGATGTTGGCGATTTGAGCGCGATAAGTGCAGTAATAGACACGACGTATCTCAGCAACCTGACACGGCTCATTGATACGATTGTCAGGCTCAGGCAGACGACGCCAGAGTACAAGTCCAGGAGTCCCAAGCCAGAGGTACTCGGGTTTTTCGAGAACGTGGTATAAATGGGAGAGCAGGGAGAGCAGTCAATAAGGGTTCTGAACATAACCCCCAATGCCATCTTGCTGCTTGAAATTGGAGCAGATGGCAAGGAGACTACCAGGTTCATACCAGCGAACACGTTTAACAGCCTGAAGTACATTATTAAGGGTTTGTTCGAAGGGATGGTCGGACGAAGCCATACTAAGATCTGGCTTGGGGATAACTGCGTAATATCCCCAACAACCCAGGAGTATGTGTTCTGTCTTGAGTACAATGGACGACTTGTCCACACGACTCCTGATATGGATAAGGTGGTATGCAGAGCGATACTAAGGGCTCACACGGAACAGGATTTCAAGCCGTTCATTGAACTATTCAATGAGTTGTACGCAAAACGTCAGAAGAGTGAGTTCCTTGAGTTGTTCATGGTGGTCCTGGGAGACAGGGTCCGTGCAGCCGTGATGGGTGGACTGAGCGGGTATGTTGTGGATAAAGAGTTCTTTGTGGCTCAGAATGGTAATGCATTCAGGATAGTGCCCCCAGAGAAAGGAGAGGATGGAAAGCCAGACGAACAGGGTAGACTGGACTTCCTATGCATTGTGCCAAGAGATCATCAGATAAAGCCGCAGAATCTCTCGTATAACAATGCCAGGATCGTGCTCGGTCAGCAAGAGCAAGTGTTCATAAGTAAGGTAATGATGCTCCTCAACAGGGAAAAGCATAAAAACGACTCGGTGTTCTGGAGACAAATACAACCACGACAGGAAGGCAAATTGAATGTGTGACGAAGATAAGCCGGAGACTATCGATAACCCACTTCTCATGACAGGCATGGACTTTACAGCATGGCTGTCTGTGAGAGGTGTTGATACTGTAGGAGTACCGCCAAGGAGCCCAATTCTAAGAGCTAACTTGCTATTCGAATTGGCGTCAGCGGGGAAGATGTCAACCACAGAGATCGGTGCTTTTCTTTCAGAGATTGGTCTCATGATGCCGATCAGGGAGACCTGACGATAGCGAAGGAAATGGATTAAAGTAAAGGTGTTAAATTATGAATGAAACAAGCAAAGTAGCGGACGCTACGAAACCAACGAGGTCAAGGATGATCATTTTCCTGAGGAAGCACTTCAGATATTACACGATGCACTCAGTGAATAGGTCAACGAGTTATGCCATGAACATTAAGATACGCAATCTAGGTCTCACAAAAGAACAGGCGTCCCGTGCATATGACCTGATCTTCGTTGAAGAGACATTCTATGAGATCAATGAAAGGATGAAGGAGTTCGCGGAGGAGAATGATTACAGGTATCAGGCGTCATTCAATGGCAGAAGCTCAGGGTATATAGTAATGTTACAGGGTGGCAAAGAGCCGAGCGGGTACCAGTCTTTCTGTCCAAGTTGCGGTCAGAAGAACTATAAGAAGGTCTTGCCGGCAGCAGAGACACCAGATGACCAGGTCAGGAACTATGTTCGGACAAAGAACTGGTGGGCAGAGAACGTGTACTTGGACCAGGAAGAGGTCATAAGATCTGGTTTGCCTGCGGAGCGTGTTCTTGAGATCGTCCGGGGAGTCAAAGCAGAGAAGGTTGAGTACTCGGGCGATGATGTCTGTGGACACTGCGGCGAGTTTGGTCGGAAGAACTTCCCGACAACGCATGAGCGCATATATGCGAAAGGCATCGGCATGGATGAAGATGCGGACTTTGAGAACGAAGATGAGTGGACTTACAATGACCTAAAGAAAAGGTACGATCTCGTCAAGTCGTTTGACAAGATGGTAGATGACTGCATTGAGATGTTCAAGTCGCTCTGTGACAACTACGAGGCTGTTGAAGAAGAAGTGCCCTGTGTGAAGAAGGTAATGGTACTCAGACCAATCGCAGCAGCAGTGGAGGCATAAGCATGGCACCGGAGTTACCAAAGGAAGTGTATGTGGTTGTGCATATGTTCCAGGGGATAGTTGACGAGCTAAAGGTCTTCCTGGACAGAGATATGGCAAGGGATGCCAGGGACAAGAAGATCATCGAAGAATACGGTGAATTGGTCGAGGAACAATGTGGTAAGTATGAGTTCATTCTAGGGGAAGCGGAGGTATTCCCAGCCGATAAGGACAACATTGTTCTGCTTGACAGGGTTTCTATACAACAGGCTCTGGTCGAGCGGATAAAGAATGCGGGGATGCATGTCCCGGTGGGCACTGAACTCGATAAGATGACTGAGGACTTCTGCCACTGGGTTGATGACGGCTTATCGGATTTCATGGATGACCGATTTAAAGCGTTCAATGAAGAGACGTCTGAGAGAGGTGGATAAAATGCCAGTTCAGGCATCTCTCCAGGCTTTTTCAGGGGAGCCGCCGCTTATCAGTATGATTATGGGTTGCTTCAGGGATGGAGTATCCCACGCCCTCACAGAGATTTACACGGCTATATTACAACAGCGTCCTGAGACCAAGGAGTCCACGATCAGAGGCAGGCTTAATGAGAGTAATGGTAAGCTTTTCAAAAGAGTTGCAAGAGGCGTGTACATTGCAATGTACGGTCCTGCGACAGCGGTGATCTTTGAGTGTGATGCCAGGGACAAGATAAAGGACATTGAGCCAGAGAGCATCGATGCTATCTATGCAGATTCACCCTATCCATGGTTGAACAAGCATCTTGAGGTAGGGACTACACGGAAGCCAGAAGGCAAGCTGAGCTACGATACATGCGAGATAGACCAGACGCTGCTGAAGGAGATGTACAGGGTACTCAAGTCTGAGAAGATGGGAACGGGTCTGAACGATCAGCCGATCACGGGAGGAGCGCACATGTTCCTGTTCGTGCCCGCACTCACTGAGGATACCTGGACTCATGTCAATACCCTGATAAGGGATGCGGAGGCGGTCGGTTTTGTGTTCAATAAGCTGTTCCTCTGGGACAAGGTGGATATTGGCATGGGGTACAATGGAAGGAATCGGTACGAGGGTATACTCTTCCTGTCTAAGGGGAAGCGGGTGATGCCATTCGACCTGTCAATACCAGATGTACTGACCGTCAAGAGACCAGACCCTGCGAAGAGTTCTCACGAGTCCGAGAAGCCCATAGGAGTGTATGAATTGCTCCTCAGGTTTTCGACGACCGTTGGAGACGTCGTACTGGATCTGTTTGCCGGAAGCGCGAATATCGCAAGGGCTGCTCTTCCCATGGGAAGGCACTGCATACTGTTTGAGAAGAAGGCTGAGTTTATAGAGGCATAGGAGGACGGAATGACTAAGGAATTGAGTGTAACGGATAAAGCAATAGCAATACTGCAGAAAACTAGCGATGGGAACGATCTGAATCCGTCAGATTTGGCGCTGGTTCAGGCTGCCGTGAATAGACATGTGACACCAGATGGGGCAAAAGCGTTCGATGTGCTCTACGCTTCGGTGGAAGATGACAGTTACAAGCGCCCGTGGTTCCACGGGCAGGAGCACATGCTGATAGACCACGAGGGCTACGTGTATTGGAAAGGGAGCAGGATAGAGCACTTTTCCCCTGAATATGCGTACACCAAGGATGCAGGGAAACAGGCTGTCGAGTTAAGCAGACGGTGTAAGATCCTTGAGGAACGGGGGGTTGTCCCCACGATCGGCGGGGTAATATGGAGGTGGGAGGAGAAGGACGATGTCAATAACACTAAGTGAAGTAGAGTACAAGTATATCGGGAGTATCAGTTCAGGGCTGGCGGATATGCTGGATTTAATTGCCAGCGACTGCACGCCGTCGAGAGCGCATATTTCCAAGGATAATCTTGTTGCGATAACAAGGTTGAAGGCTCACATGGAAGCAGAGCCGGATGACGCTGAAGAAGTGAAGATGCTTCTGGAAAAGATCGAGGCAAACGGCGAGATAGACATCGCCTGGGGGTAGAGCATGGGAGAAGAGAAAGAAGGAGCGGAAGCTGTCAAGGTTCAGAATCCAGGGAAGAGATTCTGGTCTGCGCTCAACTATATAATCACTTCATTCAGGGAGTATGGGGCGCGGCAAGGGAGAGGCGACTTTGGGATTGAGGCTACGAGCATCACCCTGTCCGCTGAGGAATGGGATGCATTAAACAAACGGTATAATGAACTAGAGAAAGCGGTACTCGACACCTGGGAGGATGCGAACCAAATAGCTGAGAACCTTGTGGATATGAAGTTGCTCCCCCCTGAGGAAGCTGAAGTGTTGCGTGTGTCAGGACGGGAAAAGGCTGAGAGTATTCTTGAACGGTTAGAGGGTTTCGTTGATGACGATAAAGTGGAGGTAGAAATATGAGGATTTCTGAGATACAGGTCCTGTACATTCGGGAAAAGCAGATATATGATGAGTCACTGGGTAATATTGAAAAGAGGATACAGCTAAGGATCAAACAGGAGGAACGCCTCAGGGCGAAGCTCAACAAGCTGCACCGTCCTAACTGGGTAGATTCACTCGTCAAACCGATCGCTGAAGAACTGGTCAAGGCATACCCGGATAGGTGTTATGAGATACTTGGTCCGTTTGGGATAGGGGCTCATGTAGGGATTCATTTCTATAAGAAGGATGTTGACGAGAAGCGCAGGTTCGATGATGATAATTGCATATCCATCACTATTGCACCAGGGGATTTGGATAATGGGGAACTAATGATTGTGGATTATAGCAGTGATACAAAGCAGTACGCGCAGGGGACGCTTGGATACGTGAATGATTGCAATTACCCAAAGGTGCCTATCAATCCCGACTCAGATGTATCCGAACTATTAGAGTGGTTAGAAAAGGCAAGGGTCAAGAAAGCAGGACAACAGGAAGAAGGACAATTTTAAACAGGAAATAACAACGGAGGTAGGTTAAATGTTAACGAAACGATATGGGATACGTGAAGAGAACTCGCCAGCATATAAGGCTGTGAGTGGGGGGGCAGTTTCATTGTCAAATGAAGAGCTGCTTAGTTTAGTAGTCTCCGGTCATAAGGAGTCAGCAAAAGCCTTGGCAGAAGCCCTGCTAAATAAATATAATCTTAAGCAATTGTCAGTGCTGGATATATCAACACTGATAATTGAGCCTCAGGCAATCCTGACCGTATTCCTTCGTTCTTAATTTACAACAATACTAATACTTATGTTTATAAAATATTTAATATAACTATTTTAAATCTAATTTAAAATAAAATAGAAAAGATTATGCCTAATTAGAGTTGTATTAGAGTTGCAAAACGAAAACCAACCATAATTGAGGCATAATCTATGATACATATAGTAAATAAGGGATATAAATTCATCCAAACACAGATTGATGATTTTTGCGGAGTTATAATTGAGATCTTAATAAGTTTAAAAAGTGCTGAAGGAAGGAAAAAATATGTAGAACTTTTCAAACGAAAACCATTTGAAAAAGTTGAAAATATCAAAACCCGTATTTTATCAATTTATCAGACTAAACTTACCGAATTTACAGGAAAAGTAACAAGAATAATTCGAAAATGCACAGATATTATATGTGGAAATCTGCGAATATTATTTAATGAAAACAATAATACTCAAAAAAAGAAAACCCCAAAAACTTTCCCGATTCCAGTTGACCAAACGAAGCTTACTGATTTTATAGATGGTGCAATATATCTGCTGAAAAGAAATATAAAACTTCCATATAAAACCAAACCAGTAAAGGTATCAGAAGAATATCTTTCAGGAAAAATACCAGATGATCAGAAAATAGCTTTCCAAAAATATCCCAATTTTGATGGTTATTTGAATCACATTTTCAGACTAAATCCATCAATAGATATTTATTTTAGGAATTTACAATTAAAATTGGATTATGAACCTCAAGACAAACATGATTTTCTTAATCTAAATAATATTTTCAAAATAGAATTGGCAAGATGCAAATTTGGTTATTCAAATTTCAATTCCTGGGTCGATGAGTTCAACCATAATCCATCGCTCAGAGCTGAATTAGGGATACAGAGCACATATCAACTTACTGAGCGATCTTATATTCGAAACTTGAAAGAAGTCAGTCTCGGTTTGAATGAATATGCCCCTAACATAATACAAGAATGCAGAGACTTGAATCTGATCGGAGATAAAATCTGGATTTGGGATAGGAGATTTTTTGAATGTAATTGCAGCGGGATTAAAGATAAGAAAACGGGACAATTTTCAGATCCTGATGCAGGGCATTATGTCAAAAAGACTGGAAGGTTCAGTGTTCTAACAGGAACAGGTTTTACTGATACTGGTTTTGTTGACCGCTCCTGGGGTATTCCCATTTATTGGGGTGCAATAGGTGCAAATAAAAACGATAACACAATATTTAAGCAAACCGTGATCGAAGGAATGCAATCAACTGTAAAACGACCGAAGTTTTTATTAAGTGATGCAGGGCCCGACAGTCATGAATCTAATAAACTTGTTCTTGGACACGGAGTTATTCCTGTAATAGCTGCAAGGAATACAAGTGTGGGGGATATAATAAAAACAAATGATGGTGACTGTTTTAGGGGAGAATATATTCCCAGGGAATATCACAGGAATCTTGGAAAATTATACGATCTTAGAACCATTATCGAGCGTAAGAATTCTAATGAAGTTGTAGGGTATAATCGCTCCGAAATGCCAACTCGTGGAATAAATTGGGCACAATCTTTCGTTTCTTTTTCAAATATTACTACCATTTTGACTGCATTGACTGCTTGTAAGCTGAGAAGATATGACTTGATCAGAGCACCAAGTGCTTTTAGACGATTATATGTTTGAGCCAGTATAGCTAATTTTTTTGGAATCAGAGATAGGGGCTTATTTATTTTAGAATTTCAAGCTGTATTGTTGTATTTGCCTGAGGCTCAATTGATTTTAAGATGAGCGCTTTGAAGAGCGCACAGATGGCAGCGTGTTTTGAACTCAGCCGGCGCCTTGAAGCGTTCCAGGTGGAGCAGAAGCCAAAGATCTCCTCACCGGAGGATGTGTATCGCAGGATTTACCCGATGCTCCGGGAGCAGAAGAAGGAGTTTTTTATATTATTATGTCTGGACACAAAGAACCAGATCATTAGGCAGGAAACGATTAGTATCGGGTCTCTGAATGCAAATGTTGTACATCCTCGAGAGGTATTCAGGATAGCATTGTTGGAGTCAGCCGCACACATTATTGTGGCACACAATCATCCATCTGGGGATCCGACGCCGAGCTCAGAGGATATCGAGATAACGAAGAAACTGGTGGAAACTGGTAAGATGATGGGCATAGATGTTCTGGATCATGTCATCATCGGGGATGGCAGGCATTTCGCCATGAAAGAAGCGGGGCATATATGAGTCCACGAGATAAGCAGGTATCGGAAGCGGGAGCAAGCAGGATAGACAGTAAGGAGTTGATTGAGCAATACAAAATAAATGGGACAGAGATACAGCGGATTAAGGGCGAGGAGGAGTGCAAGAAGGAGGCGCTGAAGGAGGAGCGGAGCAAGGTATGGGAGATAGTCCATGAGAAGCGCAGCCAGTTGGACAAAGAGGAGGATAAATTGTGCCAGGGTCTTGATCTCAAAGAGAAAGCGATCGAGAAGGATGCGGAATGGAAGATTGCACCATTGGAATCCTTAAGGGAGGCCGTCAAGAGAATTGTTCAGTTCCTTGAGGTTCAGGAGACGTTCAAACCTGTTGAATTGAAGGAGGGTATGTGGATTCCAGCCGGAGAATGGCAAGATTGGGTCTATCAGGATGATTATGTCAAGATCCGCTTGCTGGTACATGAGAATAGTAAACCTATAAACAAGTATACAACATCAGTCTGTGTCGTTTGCGTGTTTGGCGAGCCGTTGTTGAAGGCGCCACAGAATTGCACGGATATTGGTTATTTCAAGACCATCGACGAGGCGAGAACATGTGCGACTAAGAAGAAGGACAAGGTTCTTCGAGATGTGATACAAGCTGTTGAAGTATTGAAAGCCGAGTACACCCAGGTTACCAGCGCCTACAAGTTATCGGATTTTGAGGAGATGTTTGAATATCACTGCTCTGAATGCAGAGCAGTATTCAAGAAGGTTCCAGAGAGTCATGACCGGGAGACTGTCAGATATGAGGGAGATAAGCTCATCCCAGTAACTGCTGTATGCAGCGGCGGCAGGTTTTACAGACACATTGTAAAGGAGCTATAAAGTTATGACTTTGTTCGGACAGTATGTTCTTTTCACCTCAAACCTTGAGGCTATGGACTTTTTTGAGTTCCATAAGCACTACCTTCAGGGAAAGGGTAGGAAGATTGAGAGCACACCGATTGCGCTAATTAAACATCTGGCTCAGACAGATCCTGAGCAGTTCAAGGGTTTGAGTCCCTTTATGTTTGGGTATATGATAAAAGGATAGCAAAATGCAGTTGACTAAGGAGCAGATCAGTGCCGTAAAGGGTCTGGAAAGAGCGTTTGCCAAATGTGCAGATGCAAATGTCCATATTCACAATCATTACGGGATGCTGATAGCGTACGACGGTAATATAGTTGAGAAAGTGGACGATAAGGAGACAGATACCCCATGCACAGAGGGTTATACATTAAAAATAAATGATCATCTTGATTCTTGGGCAGATGATTCACACTTCGTCCATAAGAAGGAATAGGTATATTCAAGTAGGGTCAGATGAGAATTTCGTAGTAGTATAACTATGTCCGGGAAGCTCATCCACTAAAACAAGGATTGAAACTTGACATCACGTCATTCGATAAGTGAACGTAAGGTATATTCAAGCAACGAGGGCATAGGATTACATGGCAGAGAAAGCACCAATGCAGATGCCGAGAATAGTCGTCGATCAGAGGGAGTTACGTAGCGGCGTGGCTAAGGTTCTGGAACGGATAGGGGTTGAACTGGAGTTCAAGACACTTGCGGTGGGCGATTATATCATATCGGATAGAATAGCATTTGAGAGGAAGAGAGAAGACGATTTCTTCAAGACATGGCTTGATGAGAAAGGACTCTTCAGTCAATTGTATGATCTATCTCAAGCCTATAAGAGACCGGTTCTGATAATCGAGGGTGGCGATCCGTTCTTCACGACCAGGAGAGTTAATGTACAGTGTATAAGAGGTCTGTTAAATGGCATAGCGATTGGTCTTCGGATACCAATACTGTATACCCTCAGTGAGACTGAAACAGCCCAGGTTCTCCTTCTGGCTGCACTCAAAGAACAGAACAAGGATAATCGCAGTTTCAGCGTGCATGGAAAGAGAAGTCACATGAACATCGATGAGCAGAGGGAGTATATCGTCTCAGCAATAACGGATATTGGACCAGTGGCATCCAGGAACTTGCTCGACTATTTTGGGACAGTAGAAGCCGTGATGAAAGCAACTGAGGATGAACTATCGAATGTGAAACTGATCGGACCGATAACCGCCAAACACATAAGAAGCGTGGTCTCGGAGAAATACGGCGATGGAGGAGGCAAGAGCGATAAACATGAAGACAAGGATTTACCTGATGATCTTTCACGAGTGCAGTGCACAACTAAGTATCGAAGAGATAAAGAGCACGCAGGCGTCGTCTCATCCGACATGGGCACTTGACAATCACCACGTTACCATAGCGAATGGGCTGTGGGTTGTGTATGCACGGGTCAGCGTGCCAGTATCCGAGTTGGATGTACAGTTCGTCAGGTGTCAGTTTTGCGGTGAGATCATCGAGGATATCCCTAATGGCAACTGTTGCATGAGTTGCATAGAGACCAGAGTGGTTAGTTAAGAGGTTGTAATGATGAAAAACAAATCGGATAAGATGTATCATTTCAGTAAAGAGCAGAGGAACCCGCAGGTCGGCTGTGAGTTTGGTTGCGTGTATTGTGCATTCAGGAAGCTGATGAACAGGTTTAGTGTGTGCCCAGACTGCAACACTTTCACACCGCACTATCACCTTGAACGGCTGAACAAAGCACCCAAGAGGACAGAAGGTGATGAATTCGTCAGCTTGTGCTTGAATGGTGATATAAGCTTTGCAAGTGCTGAGTTCATATTGATGGTGATAAAGTATTGTGAGCAGTGGCATGGCACGAAGTTCCTTATTCAGTCAAAGAATCCAGCCAGGCTACTTGACTTCAAGTTCCCTTTCAATGTGATCCTTGGGACCACGATAGAGACAAATTACAGGGCGATGGGTACGGACAATATCCTGTATTCACAGATATCAAAAGCACCCCATCCTGAGGAACGGCACAGAGCTATAAGACTGGTCAAGGATAACGACGTCCACGTCACGATAGAGCCGATTATGGAGCATCATCCAGATGTGCTCGTAGGCTGGATGAAGGATATACCAAGACTAAAAGTGATAAACATCGGATATGATTCTCGCCCAGAACTTAACCATCTCCCTGAGCCATCCCTCAAAAGGGTAGAGGAGTTGATCCTCAAACTTGAGCTTATAGCCGAGGTGAGACGAAAGCAGATACGTCCTGCATGGTGGGAGCAGGTATGATAGTGTTAGTGTCCACAGACAAGTTGGGGGAAATTCAAAATATAAATGGTTGCTTCTGGTATAAATTACACAATCGAGCGACTGGTCTTGTTGAATATCACGAAGTTGTAGTTATAATTTTTACCCCAACAGGTATCTGGACATTAACTCTAATTTAGGATTATGTGCAGTAACAACGAGTTTGAAAAACCTCCATGCTCCTCCGGACAGACTTCATCTAACAAAAAATGATAGGCAATTTTTCAATGATATATGGTTTTTCTTTTTATGCACAGGAATTATGGGATAAGGCAAGGATATCAGACAAATCTGATTATGATATATGAATTATAGACTTATTCCTTAACTTGAAACTTTGCATCCGTCTCTTCAAGTTTTCTAAGAAGGAAAATTATCGTATCATAAGTTAAATTAATAATATATTCAGCGGTTTCATGTGTTAAATTTACTTTTTCATAATGGCTTGTTGAGCTTTGTAACCCATATAATTTCTTAATTGTATCAGAAGACGCTTCATCTAAGAATCCTTTCTCTTTTAATTTTGATATATCTGTTTTTCCTCCTTCGGGTTTTTCACCTGTGATTAGAACAATTTCTTTTAATAATCCCTCAAGTCCTCTTCTGCATAGGTTTCCGATATCATCATAATGGCCTACCGAAAAATTTCGATCTGCGTTTTCTAAATGTGAGTTTATTTTTGAAAATCCCCTTTTTTCTAATCTATCAGTGAGCCAATCTTTATCTGTTGCTATCTTTTCTACTTGCCTATGGAAAGGCATAATTTCCCCATCTTCGCTTATAGTATACCCAGAATCAACTAAATTTTCATTTATTTCTTTATAAGGAACATTATATTCATTAATAACAATTTGAATTAACCTTGTAAGGTCTTCAGTACCATTTAGACTATTTAATAAATTGCGATATTTTTCAATTTTAGATGTTCCTACTAACCCTAAATCTAGTTCCAATTTCTGGATGATATCAACCATATTTGAATTTGTCGTTTCTCTAGACAAAATCTCAGAGATGTAAACTACAGATTTCCTTCTAAGTCTCATTTCCACCTGAATTTTACAGTACTTTCCGCTCATGTAAATGAAAACGTTGCTATAGGATTATCGTGATACATAATGTTAAAATTATATAAATCTGTATGAGGTTGTATATGTCTTTGCATGATTATATCCTGCAAATTGATCCGGACTAAAAAATTTATTTTATCCAGTAAATTGAGCCAGCCATCTCGCTTATTATTTTCTACAAACTCAAAAAAGGTG